>CAZMEH010000202.1:0-4620 GCA_964564885.1 uncultured Saprospiraceae bacterium
CTCCGTGTTTCAAAATAAAAAAATGTATAGTAATAAGATCAAAATTGCACCTATATTTTTTAGCTAAACAATTTAAAACTTAAATTAGATGAATTTTAGAAAGGTAACTTTAATCCTACTCTGCGTATTCGTAGTTTTAACCGCTTATTTGGTATCAACTCAGCAAGACGAAAATAAGGTTTCAGAACCTATTTCAAAATTAGAAAGTAAACACTTTCCAGATGATTTTTTCTTTAATCAACGAACTTATCCAGACACTCATTTTGATGTAACGGCTTATGAAAATGCATTAAAACAAGCAAAACAGCAGTCGTTACTTAAAAGTAGCCCTAAAGGATTCAGCGATAATTGGGAAACACAAGGTCCTGGAAATATTGGTGCAAGAATTAACACCATTGCTGTTCATCCAACGAATGAAAATATTATCTATGCTGGTTTTTCAAGAGGAGGCGTTTTTAAAACAACCGATGGTGGTAGCACTTGGAATCCGATTTTTGATGACCAAATCTATTTAGCTATTGGTGATATTGCGATTGATCCGAATAATCCGAATACGGTTTATGTTGGAACAGGTGATCCAAATATTTCGGGCTATCCTGCAATAGGTGACGGTATTTATAAAAGTACAGATGCTGGCGCAACATGGACACATATGGGCTTAACGGCAGAGCGGATTATTTCTGAAATCATCATAGATCCAAGTAATTCTAATAATATTTATGTTTCATGTATGGGTTTGCCATTTGAACGAAATAATAACAGAGGATTATATAAGTCAACTGATGCAGGTGTTACTTGGACTCAATCGTTGTTTGTGAATAATGAAACAGGTATTATTGATATATTGATTGATTATAATTCACCTCAAACATTGTACGCCGCTGCATGGACACGTATTCGTAACAATCAGGAAAGTATTGTAGCTAGCACCGAAGCTAAGATTTATAAAACAACGGATGGCGGAACGACTTGGACTGCTTTGGCAAATGGTTTACCTAATTATAGAGCTGGTCGAATTGGTTTGGAAATGTCGCACACGAATCCTAATAAAATTTATGCGATGTATGTTGATTCTACTACTTCTCAGTTAGAAAACATTTACCTCACAACAGATGGCGGAAATCAATGGAGTGCCATTCCAACAGATTTTTCAACTGGATTAAATCCTCTTGCGCTTGGTGGTTTCGGTTGGTATTTTGGCAAAATTCGTCTTAATCCAGCGAATGATGATGATTTATATCTCCTTGGAGTAGATCTACATCGCACAACGGATGCAGGACAAAATTGGCAAATGGCAGCACCTCCTTGGTACACTTACACTGTTCATGCGGATAAACATGATCTAGTTTATATGCCATCAGGTGCAATATTATTGGCAACCGATGGCGGTCTTTATAAGTCTGTGGATAATACGGTAACATGGACAGATATTGAAAATATTCCTACGACACAGTTTTATAGAGTTGCATATAATCCACATGAACCGAATAAATACTACGGTGGCGCACAAGATAATGGCTCAACTGGCGGAAATAGTGGAACTATTAATAATTGGGCTCGAATCTATGGTGGAGATGGTTTTCAAATGATTTTTCACCCAACATTTTCTTCTATCATGTACGCAGAAACGCAAAGAGGAAATATTGTTGTGAGTACTGATGGAGGCATCAATTTTAATAATGCTACTAATGGAATCGATCCAGCTGATAGCAGATCATGGGATATGCAATATATAATGAGTAGTGGAGATCCTAATTTGATGTATACAGGAACACACCGGATTTATAAAAACATAGCGGGCTCAATGCCTTTTTGGACTGCAATAAGTCCAGATTTGACGGATGGTTCATCGACTGGGCCGTCAAGTGATGTGATTTCTACATTACACGAATCTCCTGTTGACAATGATTTTCTTTATGCTGGAACAGCAGATGCTAATGTTTGGAGAAGTCTAGATGCTGGAATAACATGGGAAGATATTACAACAGGTTTGCCTGTGCGTTATGTAACAAGTATTAAAGCTTCTCCAACAGATGCAAATACGCTTTATGTTACGCATTCGGGTTATAAGGACAATGATTTTATTCCTCATGTTCATCGTTCTGATGATAATGGAACAACTTGGATTGATATGTCAAGTGACTTGCCAGCATTGGCAGTGAATGATATTTTTATTGTCGAAAATGCTAATGATAGTTTGATCTTTGTAGCAACGGATGGTGGTGTTTATGGAACAATTGACGGCGGATCTGCTTGGCATCGCCTTGGTGAAGGAATGCCGATTATTCCTGTTTTTGATTTAGAGTACAATGTTGCGAATAATGAATTGGTTGCAGGAACGCATGCTCGTTCTATTATGACTTACTCATTGGACTCTATCGAAGTAATTAGTTTCCCAACTTCTACTAAAGAGCAAACTTCTATCAATAATTTAAAGGTTTATCCAACACTTGCGACACAGCAAATTACCGTTGAATTTGAAAATAAATCTCCAAATCAACAGACAACTTTGGAGATTTTTAATACACAAGGACAATTAATGAAACAGGAAAAATTACCAAATATTGGTCAGCACCAACAGATTATTGCGATAGATAATTTAGCGGATGGATTATATTTTGTTCGTATTATCATTGGTAATTCTGTAGCGACTAAGCGATTTATTAAAGGTTAAATAGAGAATGATTGAAGTTTATAACAGCTAGTTTTAACTAAGATTAGTCAAATAATTGAATGAGGAAGTGGATAAATCTAATTTATCCACTTCCTCATTTTTATTTGTTATTTCCCTTTGAAGCCTCTTAAGCGACTATTTATATGTTTTTTATGTAAAGATGTAGTATTGATGTATAGATTTTATGGTGTTTTTTGAGCGGTGTATTTAAGTTGTATTTAAAAATATGTGATTACTAATAGAATAGCCATACGTTTAGGTATTAAAAAAACACTAAAAAAATATTATGAAAAAATTAAGTTTACTATTTACTTTTTTAGCCTTTACAGCTTTCGCTTATGCGCAAGCCTTACCAACTTTACCAATCGATTTTGAAGTAGGAATTACGACGGCTAATTTTGAAGATTTCAACGGTGGTGTAGCAATGGTGATAGCTAATCCGCAATCAAATGGAATTAATACGAGCGCAACTGTTGGGCAGATTGTCAGAAATGGCGGTGATGTTTGGGCAGGAAGTAAAATAAAATTAGCAAGTAACCTTGACTTTACTACGAATAATACGATTACAATGAAGGTTTTTACGGCTGCTCCTGTTGGAACACAAGTAAAATTTAAATTAGAAAGCGGTAGTGCAGCAGATGAAAGAGATGTCTATACGACTGTTTCTAATGCATGGGAAATACTAACAATTGACTTTACAGGTACAGCGTCTACCTTTGATGACCTTGTGTTTATGTTTGACTTCGGGAATACAGGTGATGGTTCTGCAACGTCAACTTTTCTTTTTGATGATGTGGAGCAATCATTTGGTGGAACTCAAATTGATTTGCCCGTAACATTTGAAAGTTCAACAGTGAATTATACCATGACTGATTTTGAAGGAAACACTTCTTACGCTGACGTTGATCCAACGAATGCTAATAATAATGTTAGAAGAATTGTAAAAACGGCTCAAGCAGGTACTTCAGCAGGAACAACAATTGGTACGCCAGGCGGGTTTGCAACAAATATTCCATTGACGTTGACAGATTCTAAAATGAGCGTAAGAGTTTGGTCTCCAGATGCTGGTATTCCAGTTCGTTTGAAAGTAGAAAATGCAAACGATCCTACGCAGACTTGCGAAACAGAAACGAATACAACGGTTGCAGGAGCTTGGGAAATTTTAGTATTTGACTTTACAAATGAAGCAACAGGAACAGCAGCATTAACTACAGGTTTAGGGAATGGTTGGACGTATAGTAAGGCGTCTATCTTCATGAATTTTGGAACTGCCGGTACAGGAACAGACAAGACTTATTATTTCGATGATGTTTATTTTGGTGTTTTTACCAATACGAACAACTTGGAACAATTAGCGGTTAAAGCATTTCCAAATCCAGTGAATGACTTTTTACACATTGAAGTAGAGGAAGAAATCAGTGAAATCAACGTTTTCAATAGTTTAGGTCAGTTAGTTTTGACGGAGCAAGTGAACGGTCGCCGAGGTTTTGGGACAGGTGGTCAAAATCGTTTCAATGTATCAGCATTGACAAGCGGAATATACTTTGTAGAAGTGAAGACGGCAACTGCGGTTGGTAGCTTGACAATTGTTAAAGAATAGAAAGAATAAAAGTATTAAAGTATTAACGAGCATTCTACCCGTTTTAGCTAATGTTTTTTGAACGGGACACGGAGAAGTTAGATTAGCATTAAAGAGATTGTTGATTTTCTATTTTCTATTTAAAATATTGATAATCAATTAACTGATGTTACGCAAAAGATTAAAAAGGTAGCTATGGTTACTAGTGCTTCAATTCGTAAGTCGCTGACAGTTATCTATTATTTACTGATGTTACGCAACATTATTGAAAATAATAGATATTTTAGGATTATTCATCCTTGAGTGCAAAAGATTAAACAGATAACGTTATTACTATCTGAAATTCGACGGCTTTTTGCTTCTTTTT
>CAZMEH010000203.1:0-1982 GCA_964564885.1 uncultured Saprospiraceae bacterium
GGTAAGAACTTTCACTAAAGAAATTAGAAAAACGTAAACCTAACCGAATGTTTAACTTATCGGTTAAATGTATTTCATCTTCCAGATAAGTCGCACTATGTAAAGCAACAATTGGCGGACTATTAAAACTTTGAATTTCTGCTTCAAAAACAGAAATAGTCAAACTATCAAAATCAGGAATTTCACTTGATTCATCATCATAAACTGCAAAAAATGGTCGAAACGAATAAACATGAGCAGCAACACCAAACTTTAAACGATGTTTTTTTCCTATCCAATCAAAATCTAATTTTATAGAATTTTCACTATTATTGGAAGCTACTTCTGAATAAACAAACTCTTCCTCATCAAATTCTTCTATAGAATATAAGTAGGCAAATCGATTGTCAAATTGACTGTAATTGACGGTTAGATTAGAAAATAAATGTTTACCATAAATGTGATTCCAACGCAATGAGGCGATATTATTTCCATATTTTAATATATTCTCTTCTTCTTCAACTTTATTATCCGTTTCGTAAGATTTAAAACCCGTGATTTCATCTTGCCCTTGATAATAGCTTAAATAAACTCTATCATTCAAACCAAATTGTCGATTCAGTTTTAAATTAACATCATGGTATTTAGGCAAAATCTCTGTTTCATCACCTGGAAAAAATGCGTTTCCTATCACATCACGAACATAAGGCGCAACTAAAGAACGACGTCCGCCAATCCAAAATGCACCTTTTTCTCTTTTACCTAACGAACCACTAAAATGCCCATGCGCACTTCGTTGATTCACGCCAAACATACCAGAAAAACCCGCTGGATTTCCTTCTTTTGACTGTACATCAATCACAGAAGATAGCCGTCCGCCATATCGAGCCGAGAAACCCGATGTATGAAATTGAACGCCACGAACGGTATTTGGATTAAAAATAGAATTGATTCCCAATAAATGCAGCCAATTATAAACAGGAACGCCATCCAACAAAACCAGGTTATGACCAGTATTTCCACCTCTGACATACAAACCGCCCATTCCGCCTGCGCTCGATTGAACACCTGCTTGCGCTCTCACGATATGCAATAAATCGGGTTCGCCGCCAACCTGCGGAGTTGTTTCACTCAACCGCATCATGGTTTCTTGATTCAATGGCGCATTTGCTAATTCTTCGCTTTGCAATGGTTTTTCGACAATGATTTCTTGCAGTTCAAAGTCACTATTTTCCAATTGCATATCCAATCTTTTTCTTTGATTGAGTGTGATTTTAGCTTGTGAAGTTTTTAATCCTAAATAACTAAACACCAATTGATAAGAACCTTCTCGGAGCTTCAAACTATAATAACCGTAATTGTTTGTTGTGATGCCAATATTGGAATTTTTCACATAAACGGTCGCAGCGGTTAATGCTTCATTTGTCGCTTCATCTCGGAGGATACCAAAGACTTCAAAATACTTGATTTGTTGGATAATAATTTGACCATCAGCGACTTTGTATTTTAAATCCTGCTCGTCTAATAGTTCAGTAAGGAGTTGGTCAAGGCAAATTTCTTTGTAGCGAAGTGTGTATTTTTTCTTTGAAATATTGTTATTGACATAAGCGAAGGGAACGTTGGTTTGAGCTTGAATTTTGTTAAAGGCGGTTATTAAATCATCATTTTGGAGTTCTATATTAATCGTTGTTTTTAGAATGTCAGATTGGGCAAGCGCAACGTTTTTTGCTGCAAATAGAATGACGAAAAGTAGTATTGTTTTGATAATTGGTTTGAGCATAGTGCAAATATAGTTGAAACACAGAGACACGGAGAACACAGAGAATATTATTGTTAATTTTTTGGAACACGGAGACACGGAAAACACAGAGTTAATCTATTGGCCTTTAGCATTAATGCTCTCTGTGTTCTCCGTGTCTCCGTGTTCCAAATTTAGCATCCTTTTCCATTCATTTCATAAGAACCATTTGATTTTTTAGAAGTTGAACTACCGATATTTTCGT
>CAZMEH010000204.1:0-4244 GCA_964564885.1 uncultured Saprospiraceae bacterium
AATGGAATAAGTGGGAAGGGAAAATGCCTGTCATCTATAATAAGGCAAAGAAGGTCAGCTAATTGTAATTGTCATATACTTGTGAAGGCTTAAAAAGTGATTTTAATTTGACTTGTGTCTTCTATTTAAAATCATTTTTTTATCCCGTTCGAAGCATGCAAAGCAATACGTTTCCGAATTCTACTCAAAGATTCAGGTTTTACTCCTATATAACTGGCGAGTTGATATTGGAGTACTCGTTGGAATAATTCAGGTCTTGATTTCACCAACTTGAGGTATCGCTGTTCAGGTGAGTCTGTCAAATAGGACGTCAATACTTTTTTTTGTTCGGCAAAAGCAGCTTCCATTATCGTACGTGAAATAGTTTCAAGTCTTGGGAATTGTTTGAACAACTCCTGAGCTTGTTGCTCGTTTCCTTCAACCACCGTAGTGTCTTCAACGCAGTGCCAATTGTAGGATGAACGGTCGGTCGATGAGAAGTCATTCAATGAAATTGCCCATTGTTCTTCCGTAAAGAAGTTAGTCGTTTTATCTTCTCCGTCGATTGTAACAAATTCTCTTACACAACCTTCGAGTATGAAATAGGTATTAACTGATTTTTGTCCTTCTTTCAATAAGAAAGCTCCCTTTTTATAAGTTTTGGTGGACATACTTGCAGCAATAGCTTGCGACTCTTCTTTTGACAAAGGTGATATTCTGGAGAAGTAATTTATAAATTTATTTTCCATTGATTTCTTTGGTAATGCTATAAATGAGTACTATTTTGAATTCAGCAATGACCAACTCTGAAAGAGTTGTACATATTTAACTTGTGCGAATGATAATGTTGAACTCTTTCAGAGTTGTTAAGGCAATTTTTGCATCGCTACGCTTTAGCCTTCAATATAATACTAATAATTTCACTTTTGGTAGCAACTCGCATCGGAGGACCAAAAGTACCGATGCCTTCTGAGACCAATATTTTAGTATTTTCATATTCGTGCAAACCTCTATTGTACTCAAACATTCTCGCTGCAAAAAGAGTAGCAGGAAACAATTGTCCCGCATGAGTATGTCCCGTTAAGTACAAATCAACGCCCTGTTCTGCCGCATATTTAATGCCGTCAGGACTATGATGCAATAAAATAGTAGGCTTTTTTGTGTCAATATTAAGTGTCGGAAGTACTGATTTTATAGTTTGAAAACGACCAGCAGTATGAACACTACGTTTACTGCCATCAGCGGACATATGATTTAAACCAATGATTTGTAATTCATTCCATTGTGCCACTTGATTGTCTAAAACATGGACACCTAGATTCCTTAGGTAATCTTTAATGATTTTTACGCCACTCGAATTGTCGTGATTTCCTTCAATAAAAAAAACAGGTGCTTTTAGTGCTGCAAATGGTGTTAAAGTTTCTTGCGAAAGATTAATTTTTCCATCAAACAAATCTCCTGTTACAAAAACTACATCGGGAGATTGAGCATTGGTTTTGTCAATCACTTTTTGCAAAAATGCCTTTCCTCTTACGTGTCCTAGGTGAATATCCGTTAAGTGAACCGCTTTAAGGTCTTTTTTTAATGCTTCGATTGGTATCGTCAATTCGGTTAATCGAATATTAAAAGCATTCCAAATACCATAAACTGTGGTCAATACTGCTACGCTAAGGGCAGCTAATCCAGCATAGAAAGGAGGTGTTTCAATAACGAGTTGGATGAGGTTTAACAATAAAAATGACAAGGATAAATACATCATAAACCCTAGTAAGGTAGTTGATGTTAAATATACAACTTGACCAATTCTACTTTTTGAATTAACAGACATCGGTAAACCAAATAGCATAAAAGCGGTAATAGTCCAGCTTATCAAACGAAGCTGTCCTATGTTTTTTAAATCTAAAAAAAGGGCAAATTGATCTGCTAGGAAGTTATTTGTAATGATAAGAATGGTAATAAATAAACTAAAGAAAAGTAGTCCCGGTATGTATTTCATTGTTATTTTTTAAAAACGATTGTCATTTGACTTGTGAAAAAAAATTACCCGCCAAAAGCTAATTTTTAGGTATATTCTATGTTAGAATAGATCTTACCCATTGAAAACAATATAACCTTTCTCCCCCAAATCGGCAAAAAACTAGGATTTGTCACGAATTGATAAAATTTAAACACTTGTTTCTTAGTCTTGTTGTAGAACTTGTATTAATTTTATACATCAACTGAGTTAGTAAATGGCAATTAGTGATAAATTCGTCTTCGTGCGTTTTCATTGCTTTATTCCAAAAACAACAACACAAATAAATTATGGCAAATCAATTAAGTGTAAACGATAAATTTCCAGCAGTTAGCTTAGCTAATCAAGATGGTGAGACAGTTAACCTAGCAGATTATACAGGTAAACCACTTGTCGTTTATTTTTACCCAAAAAATGATACTCCAGGCTGTACGGCAGAAGCTTGTACATTTCGTGACCAATTTGCGGATTTTACAGACGCAGGTGCGACCGTTTTTGGTATAAGTGGTGATTCTCCAAAATCACACAAACGATTTCAAGAGAAGCACCGTTTACCATTTACGCTGCTTTCTGATAAAGGAAATACATTTAGAAAACAACTAGGAATTAAAGGAACTTTATTTGGTTTAATTCCCGGTAGAGTGACTTACATCATTGATAAAGAAGGAACGGTTAAACACGTTTTTACTTCTCAATTTGATGCAGAACGCCATGTTTCAGAAGCTTTGAATATTTTAAAAGAAATGTAAGTTTTGAGAAGTCAGACCTCCCGAGCACTCGGGATGAGAGAGGTCAGATCGTTCGTTTCACTCACTGTCAGATTCAATGATTGTTTGTTTCTAATATCTTATTATTTATAAAAATATTAGAAACGGTAAAGAACTTTCTATATTAGAATAGTCTGACTTCTGACAGTAAGCGAAGCGCACGATCTGACTTCTCACAGCGATACCGATAGTAATCGGTAGGTCTAATCCCGATAGCTATCGGGACTAAAATTAAAAAATGGTCGTCCAATATTATTACCCTCAAGTTCTTAGTCAAACCCGACTCGATTCCTATTTGGCAAGCGGTTGGTTTAGGAATGCGTATATGATGTACCGAGCAAAATTGATTTGCTTGAATGACGACCTGTTTTCAGTGGTGAATATTCGGCTGAAAACTAATGATTACGAACCATCAAAAAGACTTCGTAAAACTGCTCGACGTTGCGAAAGTCGTTTCACTACGGTTATTCGTCCAATGTTGCTAGACCAAGAGAAAGAAGCACTTTATCAAGCGCATAAAGACCGATTTGAAGGCTTTATTTACGGTTCGTTGAAGTATTTCTTTTACGGTGAAATTGGTTATCATAAGATTTTTAATACGCATGAAGTTTGCGTTTATGATGGCAATAAACTGATAGCAGTTAGCTTCTTTGATTTTGGTCAAAATAGCTGTGCCAGTCTATTAGCGGTTTACGATAGTTCTTATTCTAAATTCAGTCTTGGCACTTTCACGATGATGAAAGAAGTCGAATATTCTATAGAAAAAGGTTTAGACTATTACTATCCAGGTTATATTTTGGACAAATCTTCTGTCTTTGATTATAAGTTGAAAGTAGGAGAGATGCAGTATTATAACTGGCGAACGAAACGTTGGCGCAAATGGCAATCTCGCTCAACGATACCTTCTGATGCGGAGAATGTCAAAGCTAAAATTGAGCTGATAAAAGAAGGACTAAAGGAATCGAATATAGAATATAAGGAATATATGTATCCGCTATTTTCAGTTGGATATTTGGATAGTTATTATGTGCGTAGTCCGATTTTTGTTTCTTGTCACCATGAAGAAAACGAAGATTTACCACCAAGGTTTATCATTGAATATTGGTTAGATGAAGATTGTTTTACATTGAGTACGGTTCAGAAAACGCCTTTTGTTAATAATCCGGAGATGATGGAAATTAGCGATTCGTTTTATAGTGAACACAATTATTTTGACTTGTTAATGTACAAGCAAGTTTTAATTACGTCGGCCACGATTGACGATATTATCCGTGAATTATTTAATTATCCGAATGATTACGATTACTATGATGAGGATTTCGGATATGTGAAACATTGATGAATGTCACCGAATTAACGTGCGCACTTCAAAATGACGGACTTGTATAAAGACTATTAATGGAAAAAGTATTAATGAGCATCTTGCCCGTTAGTACTTTTTTTATTCTTGTGAATAAAGACTAATATTAAAAATAGACTTTGTT
>CAZMEH010000205.1:0-10159 GCA_964564885.1 uncultured Saprospiraceae bacterium
TAAAAAAAATCCAAAATGCTATTATCATCGAAGGCGGAACACACGGAATGATCGTCAATAGAGCCGAAGAGGTCAGTCAGTATGTGAATAAGATTTTACAAAACTTTGTTGCTAATAGAGCTTAAAATACAGAAAATACAAGTAATCAGTGAAGCTTGTAAAAGTATATTGACGTGTTTAAATACATAGAAACAGGTAGTGTTTTTTAACTTGGATTATAAACTATCCAAAGGCAATAAAAGGAGCAACAAAATTCCAATTTGTTAATAATATGTTAAAATAGTAACCTATCTACGAATTGTTTCGTTAAAGAAAAACGAATCATATTTCTGTTTCGCCTATACCATAAAATGCCTATTATCATAAAATCAATGATACTTCCAGTCCTCTTTCTATTAAGTATTTGCTCATTTACAATAATGGATCACAGTGTTGAAGGCAAGGAACGTATCCTTTATGATTTTCAGGATTCAAAACAAAAACAAACTTGGTTTCAGTTAAACGATGATATCATGGGCGGTGTATCATCGGGCAAATTTTCATTTTCTAATGACCATGTATTGACCTTCTCAGGTAAAATATCTTTAGAAAACAAAGGCGGTTTTGCATCTATTCGTAGCAAAACAAATGCAATGAATTTGCATAGTGTCCAAAAATTTAAATTACGTGTCAAAGGAGATGGAAAAGATTATTATTTCAATATTTCCAGTAGTAATTTTGTAGCTGATCCTGGTTTTCAAGCAAAGTTTGAAACACAAAAAGGAAAATGGCAAGAAATTGAATTAGCTCTAAACGATTTCAGTCCAGCCTTTGGCAGTCGCTCTTCTAAAAATGATCTAGATATGTCAAAAGTCAAAATCATAGGACTTATTATTTCTGATAAACAAGCTGGTCCATTTAAACTTAAAATTGATTGGATCAAGTCAGTGTAGTGATGAACTTGTTCAAAATTTAGATTCTTTGACAATTTTTGCCAAAACGAATATTCATTTAATCCAGCGGTGGCTTGCCCCGTTGTTTTTCAAAGAGTTAGAACGGGTAAGCCCACACTGGACTAAAAGGCAAAAATTGTCAAAGAACTAAAATTTATTCAACTGACGATTTTAACTCAAAAGAGTTCGATAGCAAATGCCATCGAACTCTTTTTGTTTTAAAATGAAGTGATTGTATAATAACACTAATTCACATTTAAAATTTGTTTTAGCAAAGAAAAGTAAACATGGATTAGTATAAATATCAACCTATATTAATCCCATCAATTCACTTTGGATTTTTTCTGTCTTATCTTTATTATACCAAAGTTGCAAACCTTTTGATAACTTACTCCAAGTATAATCCTCTTTCTGCTTTTCTTCTACAAAGAATGCTTGTAGATCTTGAGGTCTTGGGCCCCAAGTTGTCAAAACATCAAGCGTTTCAGGATTTAAAATAATGATTTTCGGAATAGAGCGACCGCCATCTGTCAAGAACTCATCCATTACTTCCAAATTGATGTCTCTCAAAATAAACCGTAGATCTATATTTGAGTTCGCTCCTGCAATTCGATTAAGTACAGGAACGATTTGAGCAGCATCGCCACACCAACCTTCTGTGATTGTCAACCAAATTTGTTTTTGATTCAAATTTGACAAAACAGCAATCGTTTCATCATTTAGTTTCATTTTTTTATCTAAACGTTTCATGCGCTGAATATTCATCTTCGCATAATTCAACATGTCATCGCTCTGATCTTCTCCTGTTGTCTTATTATCTTTAAGTAATTCATCAAGCAAAGTACGGTATGCTTCATAGCTCATACTTTCGTCAATCAGTTCTTGTGTAATTACTTTTTTTACCGTTGTCATCATCTAAAATTTTAGTCGTTTTTTTGCTAATAAAAATAAAACAAGCTCTATTTGCCTTTGTTTAAGTTTCTAATTCAAATTGTCTTTGAAGAGACGTTTTATATCTCACTTTCAATCTCTGTTCCTATCATTTCTAACTTAATCGATTGCTGCCAATCTTTATATTTTTTCAATGTTTCTGGCGAACTATCGGTTACTACAATTCTAATCAACATAAATCCTTTGTCATTTGGAGAAACGGCAGATTCTGCTCCTGCGAAATCAGGTTTGTATTGCTGATTTCGTTTCGATAAGACCAAATCCAATTTATTTGAATCGTATTCCATATCATTTTTAACATACCAATTAATCGTATTCGGCTCATAAAACGACACCGACCAATAAGAACTATCTGGTAAAGTTCCTGTAAAATGTAATGGACTTTCTGACACATCATAAAAACAGCTAACATACAAAAAATCAGGATTCGGCATCACAACTGACCGAAGCGTGTCTGTCGGCAAATCGTGATAAGACAATGTGTTGTCCGCTTTGTTTCTTTCAAAAGCACGGTTGTGAACCTTATTATATATAAAATTGGGCAAATAACGAATAGTCATCTGGTAGCCAACGACGCTAAAAATTACAGCAAACAATAAATAGAGTAATATATTTTTATATAAAGATTTCATTATTTTTTTCTTAAAATTGGTTAGAGTTTGGTTTTAATACTTAAAAACGGCGAATTCTAGTAATTGTCAATTATCAATTATCCATTATTCTATTCGTCTAATCTGCGGCAATTCCACATTAGATAAATTAGTATAAACCGCTTCCGCAGGATTATATAACCTCAATGTGATTTTAAAGTCTTGATTTTTCTTTCCTGCTGGCAACCAATTTTTTCCCGCTTCTTCTTTTGAAACCATTACTCGATGCGTTTTATTAACGCCTGAAACAGACTCTTGATTTTTGCTGTCCATATATTCAATACTTTCCATATTGAAACCAAATTTATTCGAATCATTTGCTACTAAAAAATAATCATCACCATATAATGTATAACTCCAATATCGTGCAGTCGGCACCGTTCCGATAATTTCATAATTATATTTTGTATTCAAAGGACGACCTTCTGTATCTTGATTTCCAACAAAGTAAATCACTTCACTTTCTCTAAGCGCAAATAAAGCCACTAATGAAATGAGTGAACGTTCCCGATTATCATTTAAATCCATTTTTGGATTATAATGCCAACAGCCGTTTTCTAATAAAAATCCATCCGCTTTCACTGCACCACGAAGAGATGTGATGGCAGAATAGCCGCCAATAACGATAGATATTAAGCCAATGACCAAGGCAATTAATATAGTTTTGAAATATTTTTTCATGATAGGTAATTTTGGTTTTAATTGGTTTGAACTAAACAAAAGTAGACTTTTCAGCTTTTAGTATTGTATTAATGACCTAAAAAACGAGTAAAAAAACAAAATAAGTTTAAACTTAAAGTTTAAAACAAATAGTTAAAAAATTTTGTTTTAAAATTCGATATTAACATTTATTTGATTTATATTTGAATGTTCTTTTAAAGAAAAAACTGAATTAGTAAATAATTCATAGAGAATATACCGTAGTAATCGCAAATAATTGCAACTTTTTTGATTTTACATTTGACACTTGTAATTTTTATGATTATATTTGTATTATCTTAAACAAATAGTTTAAAAGCAACATTTAAATTTAAAATAAGAATTTTTAATTCATAAAATCCTTCCAATATGTCTAAAGAACGTGAGGCGAAACTCAAATCCCTGCAACTAACAATTGACCGCTTAGAGAAAACTTATGGTAAAGGAGCCGTAATGAAATTGGGTGAGCAACAAGCTGTAGAAATAGAAACTATCCCAACAGGTTCTCTTGGACTTGATATCGCTTTAGGTATTAATGGCTTGCCAATGGGTCGTGTTGTAGAAATATATGGACCAGAATCTTCTGGTAAAACAACGCTTGCTATTCATGCTATTGCAGAATGTCAAAAAAAAGGTGGAATCGCTGCATTTATAGATGCGGAACACGCATTTGACCGTTTTTATGCAGAAGCTTTAGGTGTTAATGTTAATGAACTATTGATCGCACAACCAGATAATGGTGAGCAAGCATTAGAAATTACAGAGAATTTAATTCGTTCTGGTGCAATAGATATTATTGTAATTGACTCGGTTGCAGCACTTGTGCCTCGTAGTGAGATAGAAGGTGAAATGGGAGATTCTAAAATGGGTTTACAAGCTCGTTTGATGTCTCAAGCACTTCGTAAATTAACAGGTACAATCGGTAAAACGAACTGCTGTTGTATTTTTATTAACCAATTACGTGAGAAAATTGGTGTAATGTTCGGTAATCCAGAAACAACAACAGGTGGTAACGCTTTGAAGTTTTATGCTTCTGTTCGTTTAGACATTCGTCGTTCTGGTTCTGCTATCAAAAACAAAGAAGGTGTTGTAGTTGGTAATCACGTGAAAGTAAAAGTGGTTAAAAATAAATTATCTCCACCATTCCGTATCGCAGAATTTGACATCGTTTATGGTGAAGGAATTTCTAAAGTTGGTGAGATTCTTGACCTTGGTGTTGACTATGAAATTGTTAAAAAAAGTGGTGCTTGGTATAGTTACGAAGGTGCAAAAATTGGTCAAGGGCGAGAAGCGTCTAAGACTTTCTTAAAAGACAATCAAGAAGTTTCTGATGAAATTGAAAGAAAAGTAAAAGAAATTGTACTTGGAATTCCAGCAGAAGAAAAGAAAAAAGCTGCTAAAGCTAAAGCTGCTAAAGCAGCTAAAGCTGAAAAAGCTGAAAAAACTGACAACAAGAAATAATATTTTTTCGTATTGAACTTGTTTTAGCATAAGTTTTTAAACAAGTTCATTAATAGCTATCAGTATTTAGTAACGAAATCTTGGTAATTATTTGACGATGATTTTTATTTTCTTGAAAAAAGGTTTTTATACACATTAGTTTGTGTATAAAAACCTTTTTTCGTTTAAACTTGATGTGTTCGACTAATAGTTTACTTTGCGGCTATTAGTTTGTAAATCTTCTAAACGATTAATTGTGTATATTCAAAGTAAACGACTGATTGTTAGTCGTAGGATGAACGAACAAGAGGTTTGCTCATTATCAAATTAAATCAATACAATGGAACATAATATTCTAAATAAATACGCTCAATTGCTTGTGAATTACTCTTTAGAGGTTCAGCCAGGCGAACGAGTGATGGTAGATTCTACAACGCTTGCAGAGCCATTAATTCGAGAAATTTACAGAGAAATCCTTAAGGCTGGTGGACATCCGCACATTGATATGAGTTTTAGAGGTCAAAGCAGAATTTTCGTTGATACAGCAAACGACGATCAGTTAGCATATATTTCTCCGCTTTATGCAAAGTCAATGGAAGACTTTGAATGTTATTTATTTGTTCGTGCGCCGTATAATACGAGTAGTACAGCAGAAATGAAAAGCGGTAGAACTGGGATTCTTAGCAAAGCTAGGCAGCCATATCGCACGATTTATTCTAAAAGAACGGGTGCGAGGGAATTGAAACGCAGCCTTTGTGAATTTCCAACAGCAGCAATGGCGCAAAATGCTGGAATGTCTTTAGAAAGCTACGAGCAGTTTATCTACAATTCCTGTTTCCTGTTTGAAGAAAACCCTGCGGAAAAATGGTTAGAAGTTAGAGCGAACCAACAAAAAATTGTTGACGTATTGAACACTAAAGATAAAATCCGATATAAAGGCGAAGGCACAGATATTACCTTTTCTACAAAAGGGCGAACTTGGATAAATTCTGACGGTCAAACGAATATGCCTTCTGGCGAAGTTTATTCTTCTCCTATCGAAGACAGCATGAATGGCGTTATCTATTTTGATTATCCTGCGATTAGGATGGGCGAAGAGCTGCAAGGTGTTACGCTTTGGGTTAAAAATGGTGAAGTTCAAAAATGGGAAGCGAAGAAAGGAAAGCATATTTTAGATAAAGTTTTCAGCATCGCTGGCGCAAGACGTTTTGGAGAAGTGGCGATTGGTACTAATCACAATATCAACAAGCCGACTAAGAATATTCTTTTTGATGAAAAAATGGGTGGAACTGTTCACATGGCAATCGGTCAGGCTTATTTGCAATGCGGTGGCTTAAATAAATCGACCATTCACTGGGATATGATTGCAGAAATGAGAAACGGCGGAGAGGTCTACGCTGATGACGAATTGATTTATAAAAGTGGTCAATTTTTATTTTAAAAAATAAAATTGTTTTGATTGTTAAATTGTTGAATTGTTAGCACGCTAAATATTAGCGACAATTCAGCAATTTAACAATTCAGCAATCAAACAATTATATAAATGAAAACAGGTTTATTTTTTGGTTCCTTCAATCCGATCCATGTTGGACATATGATTATTGCCAACTTTATGGTAGAACATACTGACTTGACAGAGGTTTGGTTTGTCGTGACGCCGCACAATCCGTTGAAGAAGAAATCAACGCTTGCTAATGACTATGAGCGATTGCATATGGTCAACCTTACGATTGATGACAATTTCAGATTAAAGGCTTCTAATATCGAATTTAACCTACCTAAGCCATCATATACGATTGATACGCTAACTTATTTGGCTGAAAAATATCCAAAACGTGATTTTACCTTAATCATGGGTGGCGATAATTTAAAAACACTTCATAAATGGAAAAATTATGAAATGCTTTTAGAAAATCATCAAATTTATGTTTATCAACGTCCTGATTACGATTTAGGAGAAGTGGCTTCCCATCCAAATGTCAAATTATTTGAAGCACCATTGATGCAAATTTCAGCGAGTTTTATTCGTAAGTCTATTAAAGCGGAGAAATCTATTCAGTATTTAGTTGCTGATAAGGTTTTTAAATACTTGGCAGAAAGTAGTTTGTATAGATAGTGGAATGTGTAATATCTTTTGACTTTGTAACTCATTCCTTATATAAAAAATAGAAAAGCCTTGATTGAATTTTCAATCAAGGCTTTTCTATTTTTAGAATTTGATATCGAGCATTCAAACATTTTCACATTTGAACCTTCAAACATTCTAATAATTACTTAGCAACAACGAAACGTTCAGTCATTACATTTTGACCGTCTGTGAAGTTAATGAAGTACATACCAGCAGCTAAGTTTGCAGTATTAACTGCGAAATCTTGCTGACCAGCGTTTAAGTTACCAGTGTTTACTTGCTTCACTGTTTGACCTAAAGCATTAGAAATACTAATGTTCATCTCTTGAGCAGCAGCTAAGTTAAACTGAATGTTAACTAAATCAGAAGCTGGATTAGGAAATACTTTCATACCTTCTAAAGCGATAGCTTCGTTAGTATTTACACTTGAAGATACGTTAACATCATCAAAATATAACGAGTTACCATAAGCAGAAGTTCCTTTGAATGCGATAACTAAGTCAGAATTTCCAACAAAAGGAATTAGGTTAATAGATTCGTCTGACCACTGATTTGCTTGTGGATAAAAACGTCCCGTTTGAGCAGGAACAGTACTTAAAGCAGATCCTTCTTTATCGAAAAGTGTCGTCCAACTTTGTCCACAATTAGTAGAAATTAATACTTCCAATTTATCGTTCTCTGTTGTATATTGAGCATAAGCATATGAAAAGTCAAGAAATGCTCCTACTACACTGCTTAAATCAATTTCTTCAAAAATAACCATTGAAGTACCACCTGCTGCGATATCATAAAAGTCCCATCTGAATGAATTAGCTGAATTTCCGTTACCACCAATATCATAAGTAATACTAGTACCACCTTGATTCATAACATACGCTCTAATGCCATCAGGATTATCAGCAATTGCATTTGCTGGTGCTTCGTCTAAAATTACATTGTTTTCAAAACCTTCTACGAAATTAGCACCAAAGTTAAAACTAGGATCTAATAAAGCATATGGTCCATCAGCAGTAGTATTATTTCCTGTAACTAATTCTAACATATTAGCATTCAAAGAAACAAATTCAACTTCATAGTTAATAGTAGAAGTTCCACTAAGCGTAGCAACAGGAAATGATACAGAAGCTGTTTGTCCTGCCATAATTGCTGTGTTGATCGTTTGGCTTACTGGAGTTCCTCCATTAATAGAGTAAGTAACTGCATAAGAATTTATAGTTGTACTCCCTTCATTGACAACATTAACTGAAGGAGTAAAAGTAGCTGAACAGTAACCAGCAGGTGCTGTAGCAGAATTTGTAATACCTAAATCACCAGCAACGTAACCAGGAGGAATATTAACAACAACAGCCGTAGCATTACCTGTTAATATATTTTGTTGACCTTCTGTAACAAATACAACTACATCCAAATCTCCAACTGCTACACCTATTCCGTTGATAGCTCCAGGCAATACATATGTTAATGTATCAACTTGAAAGTAACCCATTGTAGTCGTAGTAATATCTGTTCCCCATTGACCTGTCAACATATGTCTAAGCATGTGTTGGTGATTATAGTTACCATTTGCTAAAACGCTACTAGGATTCGCTCCAGAACCTGTTTGTGGTCCTTCAATATTATTCTGTGTTAAAGCTACATTTAACTTATGTGAAGATGCTGTTGCATTTCCTGTATAATAAGTTTCTACAATTACCTTTAATTCACGAGTGATTGGATCAACGTAAGCTTCTGCAGCAATATTTACAGAAGAAGCTTCTGCTAAAACAATGGGTGCAGCTGGTGCCCAATTACCTCTACCAAGTGCAGTTGTACCTGGATTACCTTGCTCAAGACCTGCAAAGTTACGACGATTGATCGTTCCAGCAGGATAACCAGCTAAACCAGATTGACCAGCTATAGCAGCACCGAAAGGTGTACGAAAATCTGGATCACCACCACTTGGTGCAGCATAACTACCTGCATGGATATTAACTAAAAATACATCACCAGGATTGTTCGTTGCTAACTGAGTAGCTCGAAGATGACCATCTGGACAGAATGTACAATATATACCTGTAAATTCTTCTAGTACTACATTTTTATTCTCAGCTGTAGTGCTGACAAAGTTTTGTGCTGATAACGAAAACACAAATAGAGAAATAAATAAATTTGTAAAAATAAATTTCATCATGACGTTAATTTAATTGTATTTAGAAAAACAATATTTAGTTTTATATCAAATTGCTTTCTCAAATCTATCACTTTATCTTTTATTTCACAAATTTTGATTTTTGACATATATAACTTAGAGATGACGGATTACAGACCTTTTTACCTTATTTTTATTGCGTTAAACATCCATTAAACCTTAAAAAAGTTTTTTACATCTAAAAAATAGATAACCTTTAATAATAAATGGCATATTTGTAGATATATTAATTGTGGAACAAAATCAATGTAAATTCCGTAATAATATATATATGTACAACGAAAATCAATAATACTATGAAATATACTTTACTTTCCTTCATTTTTATCTTCCTAATCAGTGATGCTGTTGAGGCTCATAGCAATTGGGGCGATACGCCTACGGACAATCCGATTATCTCAATGCATTTTGGTATGGATGGAGATGGAGAAAAGATTAGAGTATTTCCTAATCCTGCCACGGATTACTTTATGTTGAAAAATGCTCCAAACGTTAATAAGGTGCTGGTATACAACATCGTAGGAAGACAAGTTAAGTCTTTTAGAGTAAATGGAATAGGGGAAAAGTATATGGTTAACGACCTTCCTAAAGGAATGTATGTGATTAGGTTAATGAATACCGAAAATAATCTAATCCAGACACTAAGGGTTAATGTTAGATAGCATTACATTATCTGACTACAATTTAAAAAAATAAGCTTTGTCAAAACAATTTTGACAAAGCTTATTTTTTTATTTTTTTTAAAAGCACAATAATGTCAAATGTCAGTTACACTACATTAAAAAAATATAAATTGTAATTATCCGACGATAACTCAATGAAAGACGAGTAAAAATTTAGCCTTTTAATATTTTTTTAAAGGAAAATAAGCTCTTCCAGCCCTTTAATGATTAGTGACTATTCGGTTACGCCTCATGAGCTAAGGGTACGCCATCCCTAATATCACTTTAATTGTGCCTCTTATCTGATTTCGTTTAATTTACATTTTGTTAATATTATATTTTATCAATATTTTATTTTATAATAATTTTAGGTGACGAAATAGGTTCTATATCAAAGATCATACTACTATACATTTTTAGAAGTCAGAGGTCGGATCGCTTCGCTGTGAGATCGCCTACGGCTGTCAGAAACAAACAAATGAACAATTTATACTTAGCTTTTGATTGTT
>CAZMEH010000206.1:0-2425 GCA_964564885.1 uncultured Saprospiraceae bacterium
TCTCTGACAGCCGTAGGCGATCTCACAGCGAAGCGATCTGACCTCTGTCCTCTGTCCTCAACTTAAAAATCTGGTTCAACTTCAAACTGTACAATTTCTTTACTAACAGGATGTGTAAATTCAATAAACGCAGCATGCAAATGAAGTCTATCTACTTTAGTTCCATATAAATCATCTCCAATGATTGGCGTATTCAGCCCTAGAGAATGCGCAGCATGAACCCGCAATTGATGCGTTCTTCCTGTGATTGGAAAGAAATGAATCCGTGTTTTATTATTAGAACGCTCCACGACTTTCCATTTAGTGACGCCTTTCTTACCGTGTTCATAACAAACTAATTGTCTTGGTCTATCCTCTAAATCTACTCGCAATGGCAAATTTATAATGCCTTCATTTTCCTTGATAATTCCGTCAAGAAGCGCAACATAGCGTTTTTTTACCCTTCGCTTAATGAATTGGTATTGTATATATTTATAAGCTTCAAGCGTTTTAGCGATTATCATCAAACCAGAAGTTGACATATCTAGCCGATGAACAGTCATTGGTCCAGTTGCATCTGGATATTTTACTTGCATTCGATAGGAAACAGAATCCTGAATACTTTTACCTGGAACAGATAAGAATTCAGGTGGTTTATTGATAATGACAATCGTATCATCTTCATAAATCGTCGTTAATTCTTGACCTAAAGCAGTGTTTTGTAAGAATGGATTTTCGTCCATTTCAGTACACGAAAGCATATGTCCTAATATAGGTTGACACTTGCCACGACAAGCAGGATAAAACCCTTTATGCTTCCGAATTTCAGAATTTGGAGCTTTGCCCCACCAAAATTCAGCCATTGCGATAGGTTTCATTTGATGCGAAAAAGCATATTGTAATAGTTTTGGTGCAGCGCATTCACCCGAGCCAGCAATTGGCGGTTTGTCTTTATCAACAAATATTTCTAGTAAATCCTTGCGTTCACCTGCTTGATTCAAAAACTGATATTGACGAAATATTCTTTGTTGTAATCCTGCGGATTTATTGCTCCGTTTTAATTTTAAAGCATCAATTTCGTTAGTATATTCAGCTAAAACTTCTTCATCCTTAGCCAATTGCACTTTCCAATTACGAATTAAGCGCTTTAATTGAATATTAGAAACTTGACTTGCTTGAGCGAATTCAGTTTCTAATTGTTGATAATCGGCATCAGACAAAATTACTTTTGCTTCTACTCTTTGATGTTTGCGAATTACCTTATCTGCTTTTTTAGCTTGCTTTGCTTCGTCAATTTCTTTGGTAGCTAATAGTTTATTATCAGTAACTAACTGCTGACAAGCCAAGTAATCAGGTGCTTGTTTCAGTTCTTTTATTGTTTGATTAATGACATTTACCTGAACGATACCGACATTAAAAAAACTGCCTTCTGTCAGAATATCAAACACAGGAGGAACAAATCCTTTATGATGATTACTTTCGCCTAGTTTTCCAGAAAAAGCGGATAAATAACCAATATCGCCTGCTTGATTTTGAACCACTAAAATACCAAACATTTTGCCAATAGGAATGCCTGTTTTCCCTGCTTCTAGTCCAAAATTATGATCGCATTCGATTTGATGTTGCAAATAATATTGCAATTCCTGCGCAGCCAAAACCGATAATGGATGAGGTTCATAATAAAATGGAAAAGTAAATCGCTCTGGCAATTTATAGTCTTGAATGGATGCTTTAAATTTGGTAAAATAGCTTTCTTTCATAAATAAAGGACATCTGAAAAATGAACTGCGAAGTTACTTATACTAATTCGGATAGATCATTTTTACCTAAAAAAAATGAAGAATGTTCAATAATTGCTTATTAAACATTCTTCATTCAAACTATTTTTTTAAAGATAAATTATTGTACTTCTAACATATTCTCAACTTCTAACATTCCGAGATATTTAAGCGTTTCCACTTGACAGGTTTTATCATCAATATCGTATTCTGCTTGGAGTTGCTCACAAATATTTGAGACTTTAGTTGGAGCAGTTAATATTTTCCAGATACTAGACCCGACACTATTCAAACCAAGATAGTCACCTGTGTTCATATCCATCAAAACGGTTTCATTTCCCATTTCACCGCCCATTAAACCATTCTCTTTTCTTAAAACTACGCTATCTAATGTAATTGACATAACTAATTTATATATTAAAAGTGTTTTATAATAATTTTTGTTGAGGAATGTAAATTTATTTGGTCGTCATTCCTAAAAGACGGTTTTTTGAAAATTTTTGTGGAAAGTCGTCAGGTAAATTTTTAATTATTTGATTATCAATGAAACTACTTATCTGACGACTATTACTTTTACTTTAGCTCCACTAGAACTTTTAGAGAACCAAAAAGACTAATAAAAGCAAAGATTAAGATTAACTATTTTATTTCCTGAAAAATATAAAAAT
>CAZMEH010000207.1:0-24804 GCA_964564885.1 uncultured Saprospiraceae bacterium
CTATTAACTGACGTAGCGACAGGAAGTCCTATTTTGATTTTAAATCCGTTGGATTGGAGCGTCAAGAAATTCATTGATACAAAAAGCGAAGGCATTTATAGTTTTAATTTAAGTCTTAATAATCGCTTTATTGTAAGTAGCGGAATGGATAATCTGGTGTATCTTTGGAACGCTGAAACTACCGAAAAATTGGCTTCTATTTATACATTGGGTAGCGGAGAATGGGTAGTTGTTACGCCTGATGGTTTGTTTGATGCTTCTGCAAATGGTATGGAATTGATGCACTTTGCCTATAAATTTGAAGCGATTGAATTGAGCCAGTTGAAAACCCGTTACTACGAACCCGATTTGCTACAAAAATTATTAGGTTATAATGAAGAACCGATTCGTCAAGTGAGTTCATTCAGCGAAGTCAAACTATATCCGAAAACCCAAATTACATTAAAAAGTGATTTTTCTTTGAATGTTTTACTTGAACCTAGAAATGGCGGAATAGGTAAACTCAGTGTATTTATTAATAAAAAAGAAATCATAGAAGATGCCAATTTTGCCCGTCAAACGCTGGTAAATATTAATTTGAACGAGTTTAGAAAGTATCTTTTAAATGATACGATAAACACCATTAGTGTCAAATCATACAATGCAGAAGGTTGGATTCATAGCCGTTTGATTAGCGTTGATTATGAAAATAAAATAAACGAAGTTACCTCAACGACAACGAATAATTCAAAGCCAAAACTAAAGTTAAAACTCAAAAAACGCTATCAACCAAAATTTCATGCGCTAATTATTGGCACATCAAACTATCGAGGAGAAGTGCTTGATTTGACTTTTGCGGATAAAGACGCTGCGGATATAGCGCACGCTTTACAACTGTCTGGGACGGAATTATTTGGTGCAGAAAATGTGAATATTCGGCTATTGAATACCAATCAAACCGACGGTTTGAGACCAAGTAAGGAGCGCATTCAACAAACATTTGAAACCTTATCGGAAGAGGTAAAAGCGGAAGATGTTTTTGTGATTTACTTAGCTGGTCACGGCGTGAATTACGGTTCGCCGAATAGTCAGTTTTATTACTTGACGCAAAGCATCGCTTCGGAAGATATTGCCGACCAAACCATTCGAGAAAACTACACGATTTCGAGTACAGAGTTCACGACTTATCTTAAAAGCATTCCAGCCAATAAGCAAATTATGATTTTAGATGCTTGTTCTTCGGGTAGTTTAGTTAATAATTTATTATCACAATCAAGAAGCGTTTCTTCTAGCCAAAAACGTGCTTTTGATAGAATGAAAGACCGTGCAGGCGTTTTTATTCTGGCAGGAAGTGCCGCAAATAAAGTAAGTTACGAAGCTTCTGCCTTTGGTCAAGGCTTGCTGACTTATAGTTTGCTTTCGGGTATACGAGGCGGCGCGTTGCGAGATAATCAGTTTGTTGATGTCATGCAATTATTCCAATATGCAGCGGACAAAGTGCCTCAAATGGCAGCTGTTATCGGTGGCGTTCAGCGTCCTGTGATTGCTGCGCCGAGCGGAACGAATAGCTTTGATATTGGTCAAGTGACGGATAGTGTTCGTTACAAAATTCTACTGGAAGACATCAAACCGTTGATGATTCGCAGTAGCTTTCAACATGAAACGCTTTATGAAGATGTCCTAGATTTGGGCGATAAATTAGATAATGAATTGTCTGCTATTTCTGGCGAAGGCGTTGCGAGTATTCTGTTTTTGAATGTCAAAAAATATCCAAAAGCGTATTCTGTCAAAGGACGTTATTCCATTTCAGCCGATAATAAAGTGACGCTTAACGCTAAAATACTACAAGACAAACAGATTAGGAGCGATATTCAAATCACGGGTTCTATTGATGATTTGGATGGTTTGATTGGTGATTTACTGGAAAAAGTGGCAGAAGGTTTGAATGAGGAGGAGTAGGGATTGTCCTTATGATTATGAATTTTTCAACAGCTTATTAGGTAGAGCTGCTGAAAAACTAAATAATTAAGGTATAGTTTATAGATTTTGATTAATTTCATCACTTTTATATTTTAAAGTAATATCAACGAATTTCAGATACACGAAAAACAATCGTACATCTAAAAATCATAAACCTAAAATCACCAAGTGTTATTTAATTCTTACACATTCCTTTTATTTTTAGCCGTTGTCATTCCAATATTTTATTGGATGCCACGAGACTATAAGAAGTTATTCTTATTAGCTTGTAGCTATTTTTTTTATGGTGCGTGGGATTGGAGATTTTGTTTTCTACTATTGTTTAGCACGACATTAGATTTCTTTGTTGGACAACAGATATTCAAATCAGAAGTACAATCTGTTCGCAAAAAATGGCTAACACTTAGTTTGTTAGGTAATTTAGGGATTTTAGGATTCTTTAAATACTTCAACTTCTTTACAGAGAGTTTTGTTGATTTATTGGCAAAATTTGGACAAGAAGCCGATTTTGTTCATTTAAAAATCATCTTACCCGTTGGAATTTCATTCTACACTTTCCAGACACTTTCCTACACGATTGACATTTACAGAAAGAAATTAGAACCAACAGGTTCAATACAAGACTTTGCATTATTTGTAGCATTCTTTCCACAACTCGTCGCTGGACCTATTGAGCGAGCTAGGCGACTGTTACCTCAAATTCAAGAATTGTATCGCCCAACGAAGCAACAAATTCAAGAAGGTTTGGTATTGATCTCTTATGGTTTATTCCAAAAAATGCTCATTGGAGATAACGCAGGGAAAGCGGTTGATTTGGTATTTAATAATCCGATCGGCTATACTTCTGCGGAATTAGTTTGTGGTGTGATTTTGTTTTCGATACAGATTTATGCAGATTTTGCGGGTTATAGTCTGGTAGCCATCGGAACAGGAAAACTCGTTGGCGTAGATTTAATGACTAACTTCCAACAACCATTTCTGGCTCGAAACTATACTGACGTTTGGCGACGCTGGCATATTTCCTTATCGACTTGGTTCAAAGAATACGTTTATTTTTCGCTCGGCGGTAATCGTGGCAGCATTTACAAAACCTATTTGAACATCATTATTGTGATGACCGTTTCTGGTTTGTGGCATGGTGCAAGCTGGAATTTTGTGCTTTGGGGCTTTCTAAGTGGCGTCGTTTTGGTATTTGATAAATGGTGGAAACGCACCGAAATTTGGCAACCAAAACCGAATCCTATTCTTAATCTAGGAAGTATTATTTTGACATTTTCGACTTTTGCGCTCTTGATGATGATTTTTAGAGCAGACAACTTACAAGTTGTTGGTTATTTTCTTGAAAATATATTCCTCTGGGATAGCTCAGACATTCGTATCCGCATAGGTTTGACGACCATTGTTTGTTTGGTTTTCTCATTTACGGTTGATATTATACACAATCATTATCAGTCAAATACCTTTTTATTACAAATAGAAAAACCATATCGTTACGCTATTTTAAGTGTGATTTGGTTAGAAATTCTGACTTCAATGGCGACATTTAAACCAGAACCATATATTTATTTTCAATTTTAGTAATGAAAAAAATTCTCAACATATTAAAATTCATAGTCGTTTTTATCTTGTTTTTGGAAGCCATCTCGCAATTAATGGGTTTTCAAGACAGGCATTATATGTTTATACTCGGTATTTATAAAGTAGCTAAAACACCGAACCTGTCGGATTGGGAACGCATTTATAATGCAGAAATAAATGATACGATTTCATTAGCCATGTCTCACCCAAAAACAGGTTGGACACTTCGACCTTATAGTGTTAATCCTCGATATTTTGTAAATAATGATGGAATGCGAGGGAAACGTAATTACTCAATAGAAAAACGAGATAGTGTTATCAGAGTTGGTTTGTTTGGAAATTCGGCAATGTTTTCCGCAGAAGTATCGGATAGCCAAACATTAGCAATTTATTTGGAATCAATATTGAAAGTAAAAGGGATTCGAGTAGAAGTGTTGAATTTGGCAGTGCCTGCATTTGGAATAGATCAGTCCTATTGGCAATGGGAGGAAAAAGGTAAAAAATACGATTTGGATATAGTAGTCTGTAATATACAGGAAACGGCATTTTGGGCAAACCAACTAATTTTTGCTTATAACTTTATACCACAATCTAATATTGCTCACCTATCTAAACCTAGAGCTATTATTGAAGATAACGAGCTTAAATGGATAAATTATCCTGTTATCCCATTAGAAAAGATGATTGATTCTATTGTCATTGGATATGAAGAACAACCGTTTTATAAATATGAATACTTTAAAGATAAAAAAAGATACGGGCAGAAATTTTATGAAAACCTGTACTTGTACCAAACTGCTGTTGGGATTAAACTCATAGACGAATTGAAGATTGAGAATAGTTTAGAAGGGCAAGTTTTGACAGATTCATTGTTTCGATTATTCAAAAGAGAAGTAGAGCAGGAGGGAAGCGAATTTATTATGCTGACTTTGCCAACGGTTAAGGAATTAACGAAACTGCATCTTGGTCAAGATATAGCTTATCAAGATTTTTTAGATAATTTGGCGAAAGACCAAAACTACCTGTCTACCTTTGAATTGCTCTCCTCAGAATCTGATATGTCTAGCTTATTTGCAAAAGGTTTTCATTATTCTGCAAAAGGAAATAAACTACTTGCGCAAGAGTTGGCTAATTATTTAATAGAGAAAAAACTCGTGATTGCTGATTAGTTACTCATCATTGGCTGTCTTCAGGAATAGGTTCAAGTTTTTATAATAAATGAAACCTATCGGAAACAAACAGCGATTAAAAATCAATCGTCAATCACTATTTTTACCATAGTACTATACATTTTTATTTTTAAACCTGTCTGCCAATAAAGGCAGGCACGGAGATACAAAGGCATGGAGAAAATTAGTACTAAAAATCAATCGGTTAATGCTGCGCCTTCGTGTTCATTTTTTTCATTTTGTACAGTAGTATGTATTTTTACTTTACATTTCGCTTATCATTGCTTAATTTCGTTGTATGGAATTTACAGCAAAGACAATTAGTGATTTAGTTGGCGGAACGATTGAAGGGAATCCTGACGTGATTATTCGTCAACCAGCAAAAATAGAAGAAGCGGAAGAAGGTTCTATTACCTTTTTAGCAAATATAAAATACGAGGCTTTTGCTTATACAACAAAAGCGTCCGCTCTTTTGGTTGGTTTAGATTTTAAACCAGCGCAACCCATCTCAGCGACACTTATCCGTGTTGAAAATGTTTATGAAACGGTTCGTTTTCTCTTGGAACAGTTTAGCGCAGCTCAAACGCCGCAAACTTCAAATGTTACGAATGTAGCCGCAGCAGCATTCATTCATGAAACGGCAACGGTTGGAGAAGGCACACAAATTGGTACATTTTCCTGTATTGAAGCCAATGCTAAAATTGGTAAAAGCACCATTATTTATCCACAAGTTTATATTGGCGAAGGTGCAGAAATTGGTGATAATGTGATTTTGTATGCAGGTGTAAAAATTCAAAAAGGTTGTAAGATTGGTGATAATTGTATCCTTCATTCTAATGTAGTAATTGGCGCAGATGGATTTGGTTTTGTTCCACAAGAAGATGGTACGTTGAAAAAAATGCCTCAAATTGGGATAGTTATTTTAGAAGATAATGTAGAAGTTGGTGCAAATACAACGATTGACCGAGCTACAATGGGCGCAACTCTTATCAAATCAGGTGTCAAACTCGACAACCTTATTATGGTGGCGCACAATGTGGAAATTGGAAAAAATACAGGTATTGCAGCACAAACAGGTATTGCTGGCAGTACTAAAGTTGGGAAAAACTGTATGATTGGTGGACAAGTTGCTATTAGTGGACATATTAGTATTGCTGATGGTTCTCAAATTCAATCAAAAAGTGGTATTGTAAAATCTATCAAAGCACCTAATAAGGCTTGGTCTGGTAGACCTGCCTTTGAATATCGTGATTTTTGGAAGTCTTCTATTCAGTTTAAACAATTGCCTCAGATGGATAAACGCATCCGAGATTTGGAAAAAATGATTAAGAAACTATCTGAATAAAAATAGTTTACTTTTTGAAAGTAAAAAACTTTTATATTTGCTGTTTGAACTAGAACAAAGAAGAGTCCCGTATAGTAGTCGGGAGCAGAGAAAAGAGGTGTTTTATTTTTTAAGAAAAAATATTACTTTCTTAGACTCTACTCAAAAATAATTAGCAGAAGAATGAAACAATTGACAGTTAAAGAAGCAGTTACGATATCGGGTGTAGGTTTACACTCAGGCAAAACTGCTACGATTACCATAAAACCTGCCGCAGCAAATGCTGGAATTGAGTTTGTCCGCACAGACTTGGAAAAGCCAGTAAAGATTGCAGCAACAGCAAACTATGTTTCTTCAACAGATAGAAGTACAACTTTAAAGAAAGGAGTTGCTACAGTTCAAACGGTTGAACATGTTTTAGCTGCTTTGGCTGGATTACAAATTGATAATGCATCAATCGAAGTAGAAGGCGAAGAAATTCCAATTCTTGATGGTAGTGCTGCGCCATTTATTAATGCTATTTTAGAAAAAGGAATAACAGAACTAGATATAGAGCGCACTTATTTTGTCGTTGATGAAATAGAAAAATATACAGATGCTGAAACTGGCGTGGAAATTATGGTTTTACCATCTGATACGTTTGAGGCTACGGTTTTAATTGATTTTGACTCTCCATATGTGAGTACTCAATTTGCTTCATTGAAAAATATGAGCGATTTTCAAACGGAAATTGCACCAGCTAGAACGTTTGGTTTTATCAATGAATTGGAAGCATTACTAGATGCTGGATTCATTAAAGGTGGAAATTTAGATAATGCTTTGGTTTTTGCGGATAGAGCATATAGTAATGAAGAGTTGGCTAATCTGGCTCAAAAAATGAATCGTGAAACGGCTTCTGTCGATAATAAAGGTGTTTTAAATACGAGTTCATTACGTTTTGATAATGAAGCTGCTCGTCATAAGTTGTTAGATTTAATCGGTGATCTATCGTTAATAGGGAAACCTATTCAAGCAAAAATAATTGCAAATAAATCTGGACACGCTGCTAATACTGCAATTGCAAATGTATTGCGTAAGGTTTATATGAAACAACGTAAACTTGGTGGTTTACCAAAATACGATCCAAGAAAAGAACCGATCAAAGACACGATGGCAATCGAAGCAATGCTTCCGCACCGTCACCCGTTTTTGTTGGTTGATAAGATTATTGAAATGAGTGATAAACACATTGTAGGTATCAAAAATGTTACTTATGATGAGTCTTTTTTCGGTGGTCACTTCCCAGGTAATCCAATTATGCCAGGTGTTCTTCAAATAGAAGCAATGGCGCAAACTGGCGGGATTTTAGCTTTGAACACTGTTCCAGATCCAGAAAATTGGGATACTTATTTCTTGAAAATTGATAATACGAAGTTTAAGAAAAAAGTAGTGCCAGGTGATACTATTATTATAAAGATGGAATTACTTAGTTCAATTCGTCGTGGTATTTGTCATATGAAAGGAACGGCTTACGTTGGCGAAACCATCGTTTCAGAAGGTGAATTGACGGCACAGATTGTCAGAAGAAAAGTTGATTAATTAAGTAGTAGGTAGTAAGCGTTAGGTATTGAACTTGTTTAAGAACTCACTGCTAACCTCTTGACAAACGCTTGATTTTCAATAGTTTTAGTACGAATTCTTAAACAAGTTCAATGAAAAAATTAAACACGGAGGCACAAATACACCGAGTTAACTGATTAATTTTTAGCACTAATTTTCTCTGTGCTTCTGTGTCTCCATGTTTAAAATAAAAATGTATAGTACTATGGTTTTTTATTTCAATAACTTCTTCATTTGCTCATATCTTGACTGATAAGTTTCATTTCCTGTACAAGACAATGCCGCTTTCTTTCCTTTAATAGCCTCTACACGATTTCCTGGGTTTGGATGCGTACTCATAAATTGAGGAGGCTGAGAACTACCTTCTGCTTCAATTTTCTCAAAAAATCCTGCTGCACCTGCTGCATTATACGGTGTAGAACACATGTAACGAACAGAAGCCGCATCTGATTCACTTTCGTGGCTACGACTGAATTTTAAGTTAATTAATGCTGCTGCTACATCTTTTACTGCACCTGAATTTCCTAAAGCAATACTTATCAATTCTTGAACACCATACATTTTAGTTAACTGACGAGTAGAGTGACGAAGGTCAGCATGAGCAATTTCATGTCCCATAACGCCAGCTAAATGATCTTCTGAATCAAGGTATTTTATCAATCCTGTGTAAACATAAATGTATCCGCCTGGTGTAGCAAAAGCATTTAAAGTTTCCGCATCGTCAATGATTTTTACTTGCCAAGCAAATTCATCTTTGTATCTGACCTCACCTGAATTCAAAATATTATCTCTAATCTCTCGGATGTATTTATAAATCTTTTCATTGCCTTGTTCTGGCAAAATAGGAAACTGTTTGGTGTCGCTTTCTATTTCTGCACTAACCTGCAAGCCGAGGGCTTTATCTTTCTCAACAGGAAAAATATTGATACCACTAGAATTTTTTACCGCTTCACAGCCTGAAAAAGAGACAAATACAGCGATCGTTAAAATAAGAAAAATGGATTTTCTAAACATGGTTCTATAGTTTTTAGAATTTGGATTGGTAATATTATTTAGACTTTTCTCCTTTGAATAGTCACTCCTACTCTATGAATTTCTTTAAAAACTTACGCTTAAACAAGTTCTATTGTAAAGATACAAATCGAATGACCTTAAATAAAAATTGACTTATTAAGAATTGTAAAATTCTTAATAAGTCAATTGATATATTTTAAATTCTTCATTAGTCTTTATTCATAAAAATTCTTATAGCCGAAAAATACAGATTTAAAATTTAGTCAAGGCAGTTTTGAGGAAGATAGCCATGCTATCTGCCGAGAAACTAACGCTGAATAAATTTTAAAGATGATTTTGCAGGCATATTAATTCTTGTGAATAAAGACTATTAAACAGCGAGCAATCGCCACAAGCATTTTTAATAGTACATTAAATTCGTCCTATCCTTTTTTACAATAGAAAATGAACTCAGAAGGAATTTTATGTGTCACCTTGGTCATTTTGCAATCTTCAAAAATAGCTTGAAATTTCTTAAAATTACGCTTAGTGTAAAGAACCTGATTATAGTAGCATCCTTTCACTAACAAATCATGGGAATCTTGAATAATTCCTTGCGCTTTTTCCTTAGAGAAAAATGAATAAGGAATAGAAGCTATCACACCGTGAACATTTTCCTTAACGTGATCTTTGACATTTTCCGCACCATCACAAACAATAATTAATCGATCATCTTTGATTTCGTTGCGAACGTATTCGCAAAAATCTTCTTTTACTTCAAATGCATAAACCTTAGAGTTTGGTGAAACATTAGCGAGTATTTCTTTCGTAATATTCCCATGTCCCATTCCATATTCTACAATGACGACGTCTTGTCCTTGAGGAATATTTTTACAAATAGCCAATTCTACTTCTCTACTTGTTTCTGAAATTGCTCCTGTTACAAATAAACTTTTTGCAAAAGCTAATGATGTTTTTAATTTCTGATTCACTTGTTTCCTATTTTGTCGTAAAATGAAGAAGTAAATGTAGTTGATTAAGCCTTTAATCAACTACATTTTTATTTTTAGTTCTTTCATAAAAAAGAAAAATAATTTTATTTAGCAAACAATTAGCTAAAATTTCTATTTAATATTAAAGAAGTTCTTATGAAACTGACACAAAGGAACTTAATTTTTTACTGAAATCGAAAAAAACTACATTTTATCATCAAAGTATCCAGTGCTTAATACCATTAGAGGATAGTTTTACTAATCGCTTATGAATAAAGATTGCTTACAAGAAGAAGAAATTTGGGATTACATAGATGGTGAACTCGAAATGAGTGCGTACCACAAGGTGCGTTCACATTTGGAAGGCTGTCCTAGTTGTAAAACTAAACATCAAGAAATACGCAGTTTTAATAGTCATTTAGTGGTTGGGTTTAAGCAAGATTTATTTTCTTGTGAAGAATACATTAGCACTAAGCCACGCTTTAATGATTGTGTTACCTCTACAACCTATACCCAAAAATGGGAAGGATTATGGCAAAAACTATTAGTTTCTAACGTAGCTGCATTTTGTAGTGCATTTATGCTAATCATCTTCTTTTCGCCTAATGTTGAAGGTTTATGCTGTATTTTAGATTTAAATGTTTTAAGAGATTCTGTTATTAGTTTGCTTCATATTCAATGATAATACTAGTTTAAATTACAAAAAAATGCGTTAACTCAAATGAGTTAACGCATTTTTTTTGTTAAATATGTCTTTTAACCTTGTTTCATGACTAAGGAACGCCAATCATGAAATACGCAGTACTCAATAAAGCGGGTACAACAAAGGTTATTTTAGGCGTTATTTTAGATCTAATTTAGCTTTTAAGCGTTTGTTTTAATGAACCCTTAGGCGGAGTTCAATCAGAAAAACTTGCGCTTGCTTTGAATATTCTTTAATTATTTTACTTGTTTCAAAATAAGAATTATCTTTACGGAACTTTTTTCGGTAAAATAGTATACTGATTTTAGACTTTACTTCATTGAAAAAAGTTAATGTGCAACCTGCTTGTAGCAGACAAGTCTAAAATCGTCAAACTTATCCCGATTTCTCGGGATCTAAAATCGTCAATCAAACTATTATGGGAAATAACTTATTAGCAGGAAAAAGAGGAATTATATTCGGAGCATTGGACAGTAAGTCAATTGCTTGGAAAGTAGCAGAACGTTGTGTAGAAGAAGGCGCAAAGATTACTTTGACAAACGTTCCTGTGGCGTTACGTTTTGGTGGTATCAAGGAATTAGCTGCAAAGTTAGACGCTGAAATTATTCCAGCAGATGCGACAAAAATAGAAGACTTAGAACACCTTTTCACCAGATCAATGGAAGTACTTGGTGGGAAAATTGACTTCGTTTTACACTCTATTGGTATGTCAATCAATGTTCGTAAGAAGCGTGAATATACGGATTTACGTCACGATTGGATGCAAAAGACGTTTGACATCTCAGCTATTTCTTTCCACAAAATGATGCAAACTGCTTATAAAATGGATGCTATGAGTGATTCTGGTAGTATTGTGGCATTGACCTATATGGCTGCTCAACGTACTTTCCCAGATTATAGCGAAATGGCGGAATCTAAATCTTTATTAGAATCATTCGCTCGTAGTTTCGGTTATCACTTTGGTAAGAAAAACAAGGTTCGTGTTAATACAATTTCACAATCTCCTACGATGACAACTGCGGGAAGTGGTGTCAAAGGTTTTGGTGATTTCTTTTCTTATGCGGACAAATGCTCTCCGTTAGGAAACGCTAGTTCAGATTCTTGTGCGGATTATTGTGTCACCATGTTTTCAGATTTAACGAAGATGGTAACGATGCAAAACCTTTTCCATGATGGTGGTTTCTCTAACATGGGAATGAGTCCAGAAGTATTCGATTGGGCTAAGGAACAAGTAGAAAAAGAAGAAATTTAGTTGATAGTAGGCGGTTTGCAGTAGGCAGTTAATTAAAAGATACTGCAAGCTGCCAACTGCCTACTAAATTCTATTCCTTTTTAGTCCAATAGCGACATCTTTCCTTAAAACTTCGCCTTTCTTTTCTCGTTCTACTTTGTGTTATACCTTTTCAATTATCAATATCAAGTCAATGAAATCATCAAACTATCAAAAGATGCGATGGCTATGCTTTGCATTTTTCGGAATAATCATTTTTTCTATTCAATCGTGTGATAATCAAAATACGTCACCAAAAATCGCCAGCTCTGATGACTTTATGCTTGGAGGTATTCAAATTGATGAAAGAGATCAAGAAAAATGGATTTCCGTATTAAAAGATGTTGGAATGAACACCGTTTCGATTACCATTTATGCTAATCAAGGACCTTGGGACTCTGTTGATTTTTGGGAAAAAGATACTACGCATGCTAATGTTATCAATGAAATTAAAATAGCTAAAAACAATGGAATGAAAATAGTGCTCATCCCTAGACTTGTTCTGGATAGCTATTTTGATTATAATGATTTCATGTGGCACGGAATGGTGATGCCTTGGAATGATGATTTGATTAAACGCTGGTTTGAAATGTACACCGTATATATTGACCGATGGGCGCAAATATGCGAAGAGTATGAGGTAGATGTTTTTGCGATTGGAAGTGAATTGCGCACATTATCTCAAACGCAACCTATTACTAAAATACCTAGTTTAGAAAAATACTATTTAACACCTAGTAAGCAAGAAACATATATTGCTGAAAGAATGTCTTTTAAAGATGAAATACCTAAAAAAGACCTTTGGGTGCATCACTCCGTAGAGCCGAGTTATGATGAACTAGAACAGTATTTGAAGGATGAGGTAGCTACAAAAGTGAATTGGGCAAAAAAAGTAGCTTATCAGGGTTTTCCAAAACCTATCGAAAAAATTAATCATAGAAGAACTGTATTATTAAAAGAATGGTACAAATTAATTGCTACAACTAGAAAGTCCTATTCTGGTCAAATGACTTATGCGGCTAATTTTGACAATTACGATAATATTGCTTTTTGGGATAAATTAGATTTTATTGGAATTAACGCTTATTTTAAGCTTAGAGAAAAGAGGGTTGCTCAGACAGATGATCAAAAATATAAAGAAATTAAAGATTCTTGGAATCAGATTTTCAATGATATAATGGTATTTCAAACTGAAAATGAAATAAAAAAACCTGTTATCTTCACAGAACTAGGTTATACCTTTAAAGAAGATTGTACTTTAATGCCTTGGCAAGGTCATGGTTTTTCTATTATAAATGGAGCAAGCGAGAAGGAATTAATCATCTGGTCTCAGCAGCCTGATAGCGAAACAGAACGAGCGATGGCGATTAAAGCGTTGAGAGAGACAAATGAGCAATATAACTTGCTTCAAGGGATTTTGTATTGGAAGCTCAGTACATATAAAGAACATCGACAATACGAACCTTTTATGTTACATATTGACAAAGGTACAACTACGCCGATGTTAAAAGAATTGCAAGGATTCAGAACTAATATCGATTCTGAATAGTTTATCTATAAGATTTATTATTTTTGTAAATCTTATAGTACCTATATGTTCGGGTGCCTTGAAAGTGTCCGAACCTTAACGACAATAATAAAATAATGTTTCCAGAATACGATGTGATAGTAGTAGGTGCAGGACATTCGGGTTGTGAAGCTGCCGTAGCTGCCGCAAATCTTGGTTCAAAGGTTTTGTTGGTCACTATGAATATGAACACAATTGCGCAAATGTCCTGTAATCCTGCGATGGGTGGAGTGGCGAAAGGTCAGATTGTGCGTGAAGTTGATGCACTTGGCGGTTATTCTGGTATTATAACGGATCATACGATGATTCAATTTCGTATGCTCAACCTTTCCAAAGGTCCTGCGATGTGGAGTCCACGAGCGCAATCGGATAGAATGCGTTTCGCTGAAAAATGGCGGGTGATGCTTGAAGCGCATCCAAATATTGACTTTTGGCAAGAAATGGTCGTTGGTTTGGCTATCAAAGATGGTCGAGCGGTTGGCGTTCATACGCAAATCGGTATTGAAATTCCTGCAAAAGCGGTTGTTTTGACTAATGGTACTTTCCTAAATGGTTTGATTCATATTGGAGAAAAACAATTAGGCGGAGGTAGAGCAGGCGAACGAGCGGCAACAGGAATTACCGCACAATTAGTGGAGTTAGGTTTTGAAGCTGGTCGAATGAAGACAGGAACGCCCGCACGAGTTGACGGTCGTTCGTTGAATTGGGACAGAATGGAAAAACAACCTGGTGATGAAAACCCAGGTAAATTCTCTCACACTGACACGCCAAAACTAGAAAATCAACTTCCTTGTCATATTACACATACGAGCAAAGCGGTTCATGAAATGCTGAAAACAGGCTTTGACCGTTCGCCAATGTTTAATGGTCGAATTCGTGGACTTGGGCCTCGTTATTGTCCGTCGATTGAAGATAAGATTCATCGTTTTTCTGACCGTGATCGCCATCAATTATTTATTGAGCCGGAAGGTAGAAGTACTTGCGAAATTTATGTCAATGGTTTTTCTAGTTCGTTGCCCCAAGACATTCAATTCAAAGCCATGCGTTTGATTCAAGGTTTTGAAAATGTTAAAATGTTTCGCCCAGGTTATGCGATTGAATATGATTTCTTTCCGCCAACTCAGTTGAAACTTTCATTGGAAACTCGTTTGATCAAAAACCTGTTTTTTGCTGGACAAATCAACGGAACAACAGGCTACGAAGAAGCAGCTTGCCAAGGTTTGATGGCTGGTACGAATGCGCATCAAGCGGTAGTAGAAGAAGAACCATTTATATTAAAACGTTCAGATGCTTACATTGGCGTTTTGATTGACGACTTGGTAAACAAAGGGACAGACGAACCTTATCGAATGTTTACTTCTCGTGCGGAATATCGTATTTTGTTGCGTCAAGATAATGCTGATTTACGCTTAACGCCACTTGCTCATAAAATGGGTGTTCGTAATATGGATGAGCGTATGGAACGGACAACAGCGAAAAAAGAAGCACAACGAGAAATTTCTCGTTTTTTCAGAAAAACAAGCATTAGCCCAAGTGAAGCAAACGGCTTTTTGGCAGCACAAAATAGTTCTCTATTGAAGCAAGGTGTCAAAATGGAAGCGTTGCTTAGGCGTCCCCATATTTCAATAGAAGGTTTAGCAGAAGCATTTCCTGCGGTAAAAGATTTCTTATCAAAGTATGATAAAGAATTCGTTGACCAAGCGGAAGTTTCTTTAAAGTATCAAGGCTATATTGTTAAAGAGCAAGATATGGTTGAAAAGATGAACAGACTGGAAACCGTCAGAATTAATGAGGATTTTAATTATCATCAAATAAGTTCACTGTCATCCGAATCACGAGAGAAATTATCAAAATTGCAACCGATGACTATTGGTCAAGCGAGTCGCATTAGTGGTGTTTCACCTAGTGATATTTCTGTACTTTTGGTTCATCTTGGACGATAATGTAGTAGAATGGACATTCCTGTCCGTCACGCTAATGCTTGTCAATAATTCAAATAAGTTGTATTTTTTACGAGCATTAGCGTGACGGACAGAAATGTCCATTCTACTATATTTTATTATAATAAGCCGTATCTTTTTACGAGCATTAGCGTGACGGACAGGAATGTCCGCTTTACTATATTTTATTATAATAATGCATTGCTTCAATAATTTGATTAACCGTTGCAGTCTGATTCACAATTCCATGTCCTATGGATTCTAAAAGGGTGAAATTAATCTGACTACCAATATTCTTTTTGTCTTGCCCCATGATGCCTAACATTTCGTTAAAAGCACTTGTTGACAAATCCGTTTTCCCATAAATTCTAATCAAAAACGATTGAATTTCGTTCAATTCCTCTTTCGACAAACCTACTTCCTGAGACAAATGACTTTCACAAATCATTCCTATTGCAATCGCTTCACCGTGCAATAATGGTTTTTCTGTTTCCAAAAAATAACTCTCCACAGCATGTCCGATCGTATGTCCAAAATTGAGTGCTTTCCGTAATCCTTTCTCAAAAGGATCAATTTCGACAATTTCTTTTTTGATACTTAATGAAGGGACAAGATAAGTTGACCAATCAACCGTTTCTAAATCTTCAATTTCAAGAATAGTTTTCCATTGAGAAACATCCTTAATCAAGCTATGTTTGATAATTTCAGCAAAACCACTTCGGATTTCTTTAGCAGGCAAGGTTTCTAAAAAATCAATATTTGCATAAACAGCTTTTGGGTTATTAAAAACACCAATACTGTTTTTGACTTGTTGAAAATCAATACCGAGTTTTCCACCAATCGAAGCATCAACTTGTGAAAGCAAAGTAGTTGGCATTTGAATGAAATCTACGCCACGTTTGAACGTACTCGCACAAAAACCGCCCATATCACCAATGACACCGCCGCCTAAGTTAATCACTAAGCCGCTTCTGTTGAACTGTAAAGACATCATTTTGAACCAAATATATTGGCAAGTGTCAATTTCTTTATAAATTTCACCAGCTTCTATTTTAATAGTTTCATATTCAAAATCAACCTTATCATGGAACAAAGGCAAACAATGTTCATTCGTATTCCCATCAACAAGTACAATGATTTTGGAATATTCACCATTCTTTACTTGATCATTTAAAATGTCCCAAGTATCATTTCCTACATATATATTGTAATCTCCTAATTCTAATATTTGCATTTTTTGATTGACGATTTTAGCCTCCCTGTTGGCAGACAGGATATACGATTTACAATTGCATTTAAACGCAATTATTTTTAATTCTTTTTCTAATGGTTGGAATAACGCTGGATAAGTGAAGGAATATATTTCTTTTCACCTTGTCGACTAAAATCGACGGTACGTTTTTTAAATAAAATCAACTTGAATCGTATCATCAATATTTAAATTCAATAAGCTACTAGCCTTACCCATACTGACTGATATTTCCAGATAACCTGCTGAGTTAAATAGAGACAACGTATCTCCAACGGGAACGTCATAATAGTTTTTACTCAATTTAATAATTGGGTTGTTTCTTCTAAAAAACACTGCAAAACGTCTTCCGTCACGAACCTTATCAAATAATTCCTTTGTAATATTGATAATACAATTCTCGTATTTGTCAATGTGAATAACCGAACCCATAATTTGAGTACGATTAATGACTGGTTGTAAAGTAATGCGTTCAACGACGTTATCAACTCGCTGACCAATTGCAAGTAATGGCTCGCCGCTTGCTATATGCTTAACTGCTTTTGCAAAAACTTTTTTTATTGAAAGTGCTTCTTCTTGATTCTCTTCAACCAAATAGGCTTGTGGCATTTTTTGACCAAATATCAAAGAAAAAATACCATTGTCTGGTCCAACAAAATACTGCTCTTCATGCTCAAAGGTGATGAAACGTCTTCTTTTATGACCATAATTATTGACACTAACGATATGAATAGTTTTTGCAGGAAAGCTTTTGTAAACGTTTTTTAGGATAAAGGAAGCCTGTACGATGTCGAAACTTTTCACATCGTGCGTTATATCTACTAAATTGGTATCCTTATGCGCTGATAAAATTGCTCCTTTTATCATACCCATATAGTAATCATGGCTACCAAAATCCGTGATAAATGTAACTAACTGGGTTTCTTTGTTCATAGCCAATTATTCTAGTTCCTAAAAATAAAAGTGCAGTTGTTTTCATTTTAAAAAAGCAAAGATATTAAAAAAACCTATACTATGTGGAATTAATTTGCACGTAGAATTACGGTTAAAAATCTGACTAGCAATATGTTGAGAGGTAAGAAGGAAGTTATCAGTCATCAGTACTACTATTCTTTGACTGTCACCCGACAGCTAGCTCCTCATATCTTTCTTTTAAATTTGAACTATTGTAGTAAAATTTCGCTTTTAAAGTAGGATTCAATAGAAAAACAAACCGCTATTTGATAAGAATACGTTAGATTTGTTTTGGAAGGAATAGTTAATTACTGTTCTTATTTATTCAATATCAAGTAGTAAGTGAACAAACACTAAGATCTATTTGTACAAAATTGAGGGCAATACTTTGAGTGAAATTATTTTAACAATCGAAAACGTAGAACCTGTAGACCTCTACGGTCAACAAGACTCTAAATTAAACTTATTACGTGAGGCTTTTCCAAATGTAACAATTACTTCAAGAGGTAGTTTTTTGAAAATTTCTGGCGAAAAGAGAGAAGCACAGAATGTCAAGGATAAACTTGAATTGATGGTGCGTTCTCTTAAAAGGCACAAAAAATTGACGATACAAGACGTTAAAGAAATTGTCAGTGGGAATAATCCGTTTGCGAACCGAGTAGACCAAACTAGTAAAAATGCGATCATTCTTTACCGAAGAGATGGTACGCCTATTCGAGCAAAAACGGAAAATCAACAGCTATTGGTAAAAACGGCAGAAACAAATGATATTGTTTTTGCGATTGGACCAGCTGGTACAGGCAAAACTTATACGGCGGTGGCTTTGGCGGTGAAGGCTTTGAAAAATAAAATTGTCAAAAAAATCATATTGACTCGTCCTGCGGTAGAAGCTGGTGAGAATTTAGGTTTCTTGCCTGGTGATTTGAAAGACAAGGTTGATCCATACTTGCGCCCGCTTTATGATGCGCTAGATGATATGCTCGCAGCAGAGAAGATTAATCACTTTATCGGAAATCGTACAATTGAGGTTGCGCCATTAGCATTTATGCGTGGTCGAACGTTGGACAATGCTTTTATCATTTTAGATGAAGCACAAAATGCAACTGTTCCGCAATTGAAAATGTTCTTGACAAGAATCGGTCCTTCTGCTAGGGCGATTATTACTGGTGATTTGACGCAAGTTGATTTACCTCGCAATCAACGTTCTGGTTTGGCGTATGGTTTGAATGCGCTAGAGCAAGTTCAAGGTATTGGCGTAGTTCGTTTGACTACGGTAGATGTAGTTCGTCACCGATTGGTGAAGGCTATTATCAATGCATTTGAACAATTGGAAGGTGAAGATAAAAAGCGTCGTGAAGAACGAAAATCAGAATATCCAGAAGGGAAAAAGAGATATATTCCTAAGGATTTTGAAGAGTAAAGAGTAGTTTCCTTGGCTCTTTGACAATTTATTTATTTAGAAAAAAATCATTTTAACAAATTTGCCAAATCAATAAAGTTTGGCAAATTTTTTGTTTTAGGTCAAGCTATTGAGCTATTATTAATATTTTTGGTTCTTTGAAAAGTGCCGTGATTTTCGATAACGTTTATACAAATTTTAGCGTTTTTCCACGGGATTCTTCAAATAACCATTTTTTCTAGTATTCCATGTTCATCACTTCTTTCGTTGGTTTATCTTAAATACTACCTCAAAGACTTCTTTCGTTAATACTTAATACGCTCCTATTTAATAAAGTCAACGGTACTGAAATAAAGAAACTATGCAAACCAACATTTTAAATCTAATACTTTGTTTTATTGTTATTTTAGGTTTTTCATCAGCAATTTCAGCACAGTGCGAAAAATTTGATAATTATCCGTACGGAGCTGAAGAAGGTAAAAAAGTATATTTCTATTTCCGTGAACACATCAAAAAAAAGAATTACACTGCTGCACTTCCGCTTTGGCGTGACCTCTACGCACACACTCCTGCTGGTAGCGAATATCATTATACTGACGGCATAAAGATTTTTGAATATCTTATCAAAGAGGAATCAGATGAAGCAAAAATTACTACTTATCAAGACACGCTTTTTATGCTTTATGATCAGCGAATAATTTGTTTTAAAAAAACAGATACTAAAAAAGGCGACATCCTAACCAGAAAGGCATTTGCCATGTATAGACAAAAAATAGACAATCAAACTATCTTTAATACATTCAAGAAAGGCGTAACACTAGCAGGTAAAAAAACAGGTCATTTTATTTTAAACCCTTTCGCCCAAACAACTATTGAAGCATACAAAGCCGAAAATATTTCTAAAATAGAAGTACAAGAAGTTTATGCAAAATTGCTAGAAATTGCTGATTATCATTCTGAAAATGGTAAAAGCGAAAAAGATATTTTTAAATATAGCGAAGCCAAAGAGAACGTAGAGCGTACGTTCAGACAAAAGCTAGACAATCCGATTTTTGATTGTGAATATTATTCTAAGATTTACATTCCGCAATATGAAGCGAATCCTGATGATGTAAAAAACTATCGTGCGGTTTATAAAGCATTGATCAAGGGTAATTGTGAAAAGACAATGCCACTTTTGATTGAAATTCATACGAAGAATAATATTAGACTTGAAGAAGAAAAGGAGCAAGCATTTGCTGCTTATAAACAAAATGCTACAAAATCAAAGAAGGCCGTTTGGGCATATCAAGCAGGAGAATTTGAAAAATCTGCGCAACTTTTCGTTGAAGGCGCAGCCGAAGAAGTTGATTTAAGTAATGAAGAAAAAGCAGGTATGTGTTTTAAAGCGGCTCAAATAACATTTTCTAATATAAAGAATTTTCCAAAGTCTAGAAAGTATGCACAGAAAGCATTAGAATATCGTCCAAGCTGGGGCAAACCATATTTGTTGATTGGAGATTTATATGCATCTAGCGGCTCACTTTGCGGAATTGGAACAGGTTTCAAAAGTCAAGTTGTCACTTGGGTGGCTATTGATATGTGGACAAAGGCAAAGCAGGTAGATAGCGATCCTTTTGTTATTAAAAAAGCAAACAAGCAAATCCAGAAATATACGAAATTCATGCCAACTAAAGGCGATTTGCATTCAAGGAATATGAAGGAAGGCAGTAGTTATACGGTTCCTTGTTGGATACAAAAAAGGACAACTGTTCGAGCTTATAGTGAGTATTAAAAACAAAAAATCGAGATGCAAGTATTTTGTGCTTACATTTCGATTTTTTTGGCAGCTCTTCATTCCACATCTAAATCACATTCAACAAATCAAATTGCTTACCTAAAACTAACTTCGGATCAACATTTAGCCAGTTTTTTAAAATCGTAGCATAGACTTTCCTGAAATCAACCGAATGGATTAAGTCGCCATTATTCAAATTTTCTAAATTTGGTCCTTCATTATAAATACCTGCTTTGTTGAGTTTTCCACCAATCAAAAATAAATTATTCGCCGTTCCGTGATCTGTACCTCTACTTGCATTTTGCTTCACCCGACGACCAAACTCACTAAATGTCATTATCAATGTATCGTCCAGACGATTATTATCTTTTAAGTCTTTAACGAATGATTTCATCGCATCTGAATATCTCTTTAATCGTATTTCTTGTTGATTTTTTTGATTAACATGCGTATCAAATCCGCCAAGGTTTGCATAATAAATTTTCGTATCCGTTCCTGCGATGATCAATTCTGCAATCTGTTTCAAATCCTGAGCAAAAGCATTTTTTTGATACGCTACAGCTGATTTATAAATCTGTGATTGCTGGTGCAAATATTTTGCGGAGTTTTGCGTATCAACAAGCGTTTTGTATAAATAAGCTACATTTTCTTCATGGTCATGGTCCTAACGGAATAATAGGCTTGAATACAGGTTTTAATATGTATGGTGTTTTTATAAATCTATGCTACCAGTTTGAGAAGCAAGGCAAGTCTAAAAAAGAATAATTAATATTGAGTTTGAACCGTGGAATTTAATTCTGCGGTTCTATATTCTACTATTCAAAACACTGCGCTCTTTTCCTTATATTCGCACAAGTTCAGATATTGGATAAAACATACTTGTGACAAGCAAGTATTGACAACACTCAATGAATAATAGTCAAATCGAATATACATTAATAACAACACCAAACGGACTTAATAGCTTCTATGAAGAACATAAGTCTGTGGAATGGATGGCTTTTGATACAGAATTTATTAGCGAAAAACGGTATTATTCGCAATTATGTCTGGTTCAAGTTGCTTCAGAAAAAGGACTTTTCCTAATAGATACCATCGAGATTGATGATATTTCTATCTTTTTAAAACTAATAGAAGACGAGCAAATATTAAAAATCACACACGCAGGTGGCAATGATTATCGCTTATTTAATTCATTATATAATACACTTCCTAAGAATATTTATGATGTTCAAATAGCCGCAGGTTTCATTGGTTATCGTTATCCAATAGCATTAGACAGTTTATTGCGAGACGAATTAGGTGTAAATATCAGTAAAAGTCAAAAAATATCAGATTGGGCGGAACGTCCTTTTACTGACGCTCAAATCAAATATGCATTAGTAGATGTTATTCATTTAAAACATTTATTTGATAATATTAATCAAAAATTAGAACTTTTAAAGCGACGTCAATATGCCAAGGAAGAAATGAGTTTGATGGAAAATGAAGTATTTTATCAGTCTTCTTTTCTAAAAAAACTATCTGGAAATGTTACTTTTCAATCCTTAACAAAGGAAGGTAAAGTATTTTATATTCGATTACACTATTGGAGAGAGGAAAAGGCAGAAGCTAAAAACTATTCTCGCAATATGGTTTTAGATAATAAAATCCTCGTTTATATTGCTAAAAATATCAGTTTTGGTATCAAACAATTGCATCAACATAGGCGAATTCCCAACGGAATTATAAAACGACATGGGCAACTATTTTGGAATTTATATAGTGCTCCGATAACAGAAGAGGAAGAAGATATTCTCAAATCCATTCCCAAGAAGAAGAAAAACAAACAAAATATAGACTTACTTTTTAATCAAATTGACTTGTACATTAATTATATTGCTGATCAGCAAAGTATTAGTCCTGCATTATTACTATCAAGAACAGAGTTGAATAAAATTAAGGCAGAACCTAATTTTCCAGTTGAAGAATTAATCACTGGTTGGCGTCAGAAAATACTCGGTAAAGAAGTGTTACAGTGGTTAAAAGATAAACAACCGCTTGAAATGAAGTTTGTAGATGGAAATCTAGTAATTGGGTATTAATAAACTTCATGATTCAAACCTTAAAAACAGCTCTAGTTTTTTAAGATTTTGATTACTTTTGCAGTCGATGTTAGTTACAAAACTCGACTAGCATTTTTAAAAAAATTGTTGACAATAAAGAATCTAAAATATAATTCTATGAATATCAATGAATTTAAGCAACTTTCAGCAGACGAAGCACAATTGTTAATCAAAACACCTGCATTAATCACCGTTTTAATTGGTGCTTCTGACGGAAAAGTCGACGCTCAAGAAACAGAATGGGCAGAAAAAGTTGTTAACTATCGTGAACACGTTGGTGATGAAGATTTATTTAGTTACTATCACCAAGTTGAAGAAACATTCAAGTTTAACCTAGATGCTATTCTTGCAGAAAATGTTGTCGGTGCACAAGACAGAATCGCAAGAACAACAGTAGAACTAGAAAAAGTATCTACTGTTTTAGGGAAGTTAAACCATCATTATGCTGAAAAACTATTGATTAGTTGGAAAAGTTTTGCAACACAAGTAGCAAAAGCATCAGGAGGTTTCTTAGGTTTTGGAAGTGTTTCTACTCAAGAAGAGCATTTAATTAACTTACCTATGATTAAACTATAATTAATATAATTGTTTCAGGTTTTAGATTGTATTAACAATTTAAAACCTGAATTCTATTTAGATTTTTTATTATTATTTTGATGAATTTCCATAATCTTCCAGTACCTCATAAATACAGCCCAAGACAATACACAACTCATAATAAATCCAACTTTCCCATCTAAGAAGCCTCTTTCTAAGATATAATGCTTAAAAAAACGAAAGGTAGGTTTTACCAATAAATGAAAAAATGTAATTGATTTTGTCTTTCCTGCATAATCTTTTGCCGACCAAGTAGCATAGCGATTTATTTTCGCCATGTAAAGGTCAATACTTTTAAAGGTATGATGATTTAGTAATCCTTTCAGTTTCCCAATCTTCAAACCATCTACAATTATTTCAGAATGTACATGAATAGGCTCATAGCGGCATATCTTTTTAAAAAGTCGAATAACTTTATCTCCCTTAACCACGTAGTTCAGAGGTTTATCCATAAAATAATTCTGTCGATCAATCCAATAAGCATCTGCTAAGTTTTTTTGACTTAGAAGTTTTTGTATTTCTTTCTTTAATGTAGTTGTTACTCGCTCGTCTGCATCCACTAATAAAATCCAGTCATGTGTAGCTTGTGGAATTGCCCAATTTTTTTGGCTAGCAGAATTGTTATATTCTCGCTGAATTATAAATTCAGTATATTCTTTTGCAATTTCAATCGTGTTATCTGTACTAAAGGAATCTACAACCATTATTTCATCCGCCCATTTAACAGACTCAAGAACAGCTTGCATATTAGATTCTTCATTATAACATGGAATAATCACAGTTAATTTTTGCATTGAATTATCTTAAGCTTTATTAGACAATAGGAAGGTAGGGTTTAGTATTAATTAGTATTAATTAGTCAGGAATGCTGGGTGTAAATACAAAAAGCCCATTAGAGTTAACTAATGAGCTTTTGTTTTTTGCTTCCTATACAAGTATAGAAAAAATATTGTGTTGGCAACGACCTACTCTTCCACCTAAAGGTAGTACCATCGGCGCTAAAAGGCTTAACTTCTCTGTTCGGAATGGGAAGAGGTGTGACCCTTTTGCTTTAATCACCAACTTATCTTTAGTTTACCTACTAATAAGTAAACAATATCTTATGTATATGACAATATCTTGGAAATAATATTTTAGTAGTTCAATATGTTATTTAGTTTTTAATTAATTCTAAAGACAATTCCTTTATAAAGAACAGTCCACAGAAGGAAAAAGACATCAGGAAATTAGTATTGCTCAGCTTCATACGTCACCGCACTTCCACTTACAACCTATCAACGTGGTCATCTCCCACGTCCTTCTCTCACTTGCGTGATGGGAATACTCATCTCAGAGATGGCTTCGCGCTTAGATGCTTTCAGCGCTTATCCTAACCGAACATAGCTACTCGGCAATGCGCCTGGCGGCACAACCGATACACTAGAGGTTCGTCCATTCCGGTCCTCTCGTACTAAGAACAGACCTCTTCAATATTCCTACGCCCACAACAGATAGAGACCGAACTGTCTTGCGACGTTCTGAACCCAGCTCGCGTGCCACTTTAATGGGCGAACAGCCCAACCCTTGGGACCTTCTCCAGCCCCAGGATGTGACGAGCCGACATCGAGGTGCCAAACCTCCCCGTCGATA
>CAZMEH010000208.1:0-3787 GCA_964564885.1 uncultured Saprospiraceae bacterium
GCTAATTCATTTATTTTTAACGCCAATATTCTCCGTGTCTCCGTATTTCAAAAAAACTCTGTGTACTCCGTGTCTCCGTGTTCCAAAAAAAAAAAACTCTGTGTCTCCGTGTTCCAAAAAAAGCTTTGTGTACTCTGTGTCTCCGTGTTTCAAAATAAAAAAAACTCTGTGTACTTCGTGTCTCTGTGTTTCAAAGTAAAAGAACCAATCATTTTACCATTCTTGTCAGTCAAAACACCGATTACCTATCATTTTAGTAAAAAAATAAGTACTCTCTTTTGAATTGTGTATATTAGTCGATATTTTAAATCAATAAAGAACAGATAATAAAGACAAGAGAGTCTTGACACACAACTAATTAAGTAATTATGAGTATAAAAAAATTATTAGCATCACTGGCTGTATTTCTATTACCTCTAGCCATGTTTGCACAAGAAACAGTTAAAAAAGGATTGGATGAACGCATCAACGACGCAGTTGTTCCAATTGCTAAGGCTGTTGAAGGCGTTGTATTCTTTCCAATTGTAGTTAGTGGAAATAGTATTCCAATCGTATTAATTTTATTAGTTGGTGCTGCATTGTATTTTACAATATATTTTGGATTTCCAAACTTTACTAAAATTGGTTTAGCAATCAATGTTGTTCGAGGAAAATACGACAACTCAGCTGACGATCCTATTGAAGATGAAAACGATACTAGATCAGAAGTTGGCGATCTTGATGCTCCGACGACATTAGATGGAGATTCAGGAAAAACCGCACCAGTCGAAGACCATCATGGAGAAGTTACTGCATTTCAGGCATTAACCTCTGCATTGTCTGCAACGGTTGGTTTAGGTAATATCGCAGGTGTTGCTATTGCAATTGCTGTCGGTGGACCTGGTGCTACATTTTGGATGATATTAGCAGGTTTTCTTGGTATGGCTTCTAAGTTTACAGAATGTACGCTTGGTGTAAAATATCGTGAAATCGGACCTGACGGAACTGTATATGGTGGACCAATGTATTATTTGAGCAAAGGACTTGGTTCTAAAAATATGGCTGGACTTGGTAAAGGGTTAGCTATATTTTACGCGATTATGATGGTTGGTGGCTCTTTTGGTGGCGGAAATATGTTTCAAGCCAATCAAGCAGCCGCACAATTTACTGCAATGGTAGGTTCTGATGCTACTTGGTTAGGAACAGTATTTGGTATTGTTACAGCTATTTTAGTAGCAGTTGTTATTTTAGGCGGAATTAAAAGAATCGGTCAAGTTGCGGAGAGGATTGTACCATTCATGGTTGGAGTTTACGTACTAGCTTCTCTTATTGTTATCATTGCTAATTACCAATATATTGGTGCAGCATTTGGTCAAATTTTTAATGGCGCAATGACAGGAGGAGGTATTGCAGGTGGTTTCTTGGGTGTTCTAATTCAAGGTTTCCGTCGCGCTGCATTCTCGAATGAAGCAGGTGTAGGTTCTGCGTCAGTTGCTCATGCAGCTGTCCGTACCAAATATCCAGCATCAGAAGGTGTAGTTGCATTACTTGAGCCATTCATTGATACAGTTGTAGTTTGTACAATGACCGCTTTAGTGATTATTTTCTTCAATATGGGTGGAGCGTTTGAATATGGTGGAACAGGTGCAGTTACAATGATTGCTACTGGTGAAATGGTTGATGGTGTTAATTTAACAGCAGCAGCATTTGAAAATGTTATTCCTGGTTTCTCTTATGTTTTAACAATTGCAGTTATCTTATTCGCATTTTCAACGATGTTATCTTGGTCTTACTATGGATTACAAGCGTGGAAATTCTTGTTTGGTAAAAGTACTTTAGCTGATTACACGTACAAAGGATTATTCTTAATGTTTATTGTCATTGGTTCTGCGGCTAGTCTTGGTGCAGTTGTTTCTTTCTCTGATGCAATGATCTTTGCAATGATATTCCCGAATATGATTGGTTTAGTTATTCTTGCACCACAGGTTAAAGAAGAAATGGCCAAATACTTAGCTGCTATAAGAAGTGGTAAGTTAGATGTAGAGTAGATTATTTTAAAAATATCTTCCATACTCATTTATAAAAAAGTACATCTATTCGTTATACGAGTAGATGTGCTTTTTTTAGTAAGAGGAGAGAAGTCAGACAAAAAATATACCGACTATCAATTGTTTACAAAACAAAAAAATGCGTAAAAACTTTTGTTCAAGTACTAGGACATGCTTTATCATTTAGCTGCTATTAGAAGTGGCTATTTGGATGTTGAATTTAAAAATATTGATAAAAGATATCTTTTTGTTTCTAAAGGGCATATTTATTCGTTACACATAGGAAATGTGTCTTTAGGCTTTATTTCTTTATTTATATCTCTTCACTAATCTATTTATGCAAAACCCTACATGATTAATACCTCTCTTATATACTTACTTTCGGCGATTAAAATAGTTCGCTCTAAAATTTACAACCAAAATTATTATCATGAGAAATCTATTAAGTGTAATGTTCTGTTTAACCTTTTCTTATTTCGCTGTTGGTCAGCAAAATACTTTTAGCTCAATAACTGGAAATGAACACATGGAAGTTAGGTTTCTTCCAATCCAAGGTTTAAGTTATAGACTTGCGCCAAATTTACCATTTCAAAAAGCAGGTTTGTTTAACAGAAAATTGAAACCCTATTTCAATGAATACGATGAGTCGTTAGTCTATCATAAGAAATACAATAGAAACAATTTAGGCATAGTAGGTGGAGGTCTTATTTACAGTATCGGTTTTGGTACTGCTTTGTATGGTGTATTTTACAATAGTCCTAATGAGGTTAGAATAGGCGGTGCTAGTGCTATTGTTGGAATTGGTTTGCAGTTTTGGTTTACTCACAGAAAGACCTTTAATATGCGTAAAGCGGTTGATTCTTACAATCGAAATAAAAAACCTAGCTTAGAAAAAACAGAATATTTAGAAGCTTCTCCTAACTTAATGAATATGTGGAAATTTAGGACGAATCCTTCGGAGGAGTATAAATCTATTGGTGTATACGGGCGCAAAATAAGACCTTATTTTCAAGAAGACGAAGATGCATTTGATGCTTTTAAAAAATACAAAGCAGCTCATATAACACGTTCACTTAGTAATATAACCATGCTAGTAGGAAGTGGAATGATAATTACGGGAATTGTAACGAATGACAATGACTTATCAAGAAATGGACTAATTACTAGTACTAGCGGAGTTGTTGTTGCGATGATAGGAGGTAATCTGATGAATAAGTATTTTTATCAAGCAATAGATTTAATTAATTATCGAAACTCGCCATTTCTTAATTCTTCTCTAATGCCTTCGCTTCAACCGAGTAGTCATAGTGTAGGTCTTGGTTTGGTTTGGAAGATTGAGTAATAGTAAACCAATCTAAAAAAAATAGTGTTTCAAAAAAGCTAATTATGAACTCCTTTTTTTAAAAATAAAACGATGAAATATCATTTAGATTGGTTAATTGAAGAATATAATCAAGAAGAAACATTAAAAGTCTACTTATTGACTGATGTTACGCAGCATTATTGAAAATGATAGATACTTTAAGACTATCCACTTTGAAAGGCAAGAAACTAAATAGATAGTTAGTGAAGGCGTAATTCGACGGCTTTTGCTTCTTTTTAGCTAGAAAAAGACGAGGCAAACTCTGCGTAACTTGAGTTTGCTAAGTTATATTTTGCGTAACATCAGTTATTGACTACAAACAATAGAATTCTAGCGGAAGCAAGTCCTCCTGACGGTATTTGGGGCATTGGATTAGCTCAAAATGACGAACGAGCGA
>CAZMEH010000209.1:0-1738 GCA_964564885.1 uncultured Saprospiraceae bacterium
CTTCTTTTGGAGGTGGAATAATTGTAGCCGAAGTAGTAGCGGGTGACATTCCAATAATTGGTATTGTGGTGTCATCGTTTTTATATGCAGGAACATTTCTTAGAAAACCATCTTTATCAGGACTTTCAATTTAAAAACAATGACAAATACAACAATTCGCCCGAAACAAGTAAAATGGTTAGCCATACTAATATTACTAACAACAAGTCGTTTTTCCGTAGTTACTTATTTTCCAGGATTGGAAATGCTTGGAGGACCAGACCCAAATGAATGGCTTGGCCCATGGGCAACTGACACAACCTTGGGATTATTAGCTCCATTTATGGCATATTTAGCATTTAAGAAAAATGGATTAAAGCTTTGGGGAGCATTGATTGCCTATAACTGTATTGGTGCATTTGATTATGCCAATGGACTTTTAACCGAATATCTTAGTCCCCAAGTTTCAAATCCTCCTGAAATGATTTTTAGTGCTATTGGATTATTCTTTTGCGTTCAATTAATTGTAATCTATCTATTATTTAACAAGAGCGTAATCAATCATTATTCTCAAGTTAATTCGTAAAATGGGTCATAATACACAACCAAAAAAATACAAGTTTGTATTTCTAATTTGGCTTTTTATTTATCCTGTTTTTACAATACTTTCTAAAATCCTAATACCATTAATGATAGATTTCCCGAGTCTTTTACAAAATTTTATTTTGAGTTTGATACTCGTTCCTTTAATGGTTTGGGTCTATATTCCTTTTATAAATAAAAGGTTTTTCAATTGGCTAAGGAAATGAAAAACGTCATACAATAAATAAGGCTGCATGCAGTACAGTAACTCGCTCGAACCAACATAGAAATGCTCGTTATGACTTGGTGCGACAAGAAGTCTAATGTCGTCAACTTAAGGAAAGTAAGATGATAAAATATACTTCATTATAGACATAAGAGGTTTTCAAAACCTACCGTATACATATAGACGGACAATGGTGTTTTTTTGTTTTTAGAACCCTGAAAGGGTTCAATTTGAGTAGCCACGGGTGTAAACCCGTGGTTTAAGATACAATACCTGACCAACTCTTTCAGAGTTGAACAATACTTATGCTAATTGTTCAGTGTAGAACTCTTTCAGCGTTCGCTAATTCAAACTTTTAACCACGGGTTCATCCCGAGGTTTCGGGTTGGCGTCAAGGAGAGTAATAAATAATTGACTATCAATATTTTAGTATCTATTGCCACGTGCTTTAGCTCGTGGATTTGAATTAAAAAAAACTAGGACTTTAGTCCAACATTGCGCTGTGATGGGCTAAAGCCCGTTTTTTAATTTCCTTTGAATCCACGAGCTAAAGCACGTGGCAATAGAAAATTCAAAAAACAAAACAATCAATTGATAATTAATAACTTATAATCTCCTTGACGCTAATCCGAAACCTCGGTGGGTACAATAGATAATTAAAGCATTTAAATACTTCTGTGCATCCCGTATCTAAAACGATCAAACGTCTGACTTTAAACTATTCAAACTTCAATAATGCTGCTTCAATCGTCAAGCCTGGACCAAATGCCATAGCTAGGATGTTTTGATTATCAACGGAAAGATCGTTTAACATATTTTTTAAAACAAATAGAACACTAACGGAAGACATATTACCGAAATCTTTCAGTGTGTCGTAAGTTGCGCTGATTTGATTTTTTTGAACATCTAAAGCCGCTTCAACTGCTTGTACGATTTTCTTTCCGCCAGGAT
>CAZMEH010000210.1:0-2620 GCA_964564885.1 uncultured Saprospiraceae bacterium
CCGTTTCAAATGTTTTGTAAGTGTTCATTTGTATTTGGTTTGTTCTCTTATAGTTTTGAAAAATTCAATATTGAAATGAAGATATTTTTAGATTACTTTTTTAATAATTTATAACCTGATTTCAAGATTAAATACCTTATAAAAAAAAAGAATGAATAGCGAAACAATAGCTATCCATTCTTTACTTTTTCATTTATTCTAAACCTAAAACCTTACTCCAAAACATCAATATAAAACACCAACATAGCATTAGCAGGAATTATATCGCCAGAACCTATTTCACCATAAGCCAAATGACTTGGAATGAAAACCGTTACTTTTGTACCTTTTGATAATAAGCCTGCTATCTCGTTCATACCGCTAATCATTCCGCTGTTTGCGCCAACTTTAAAATTCAGTGGTCGACCTCTATCGTAAGACGAGTCAAACTTAGAACTACGACTGTACAAAGAGCCGATGTAGTGCATCGAAATTTCTTCGCCTTCTTGCTTAGTGTCACCGTTGCCTTTTTTATGAATAAAATATAGCAAACCGCTTTCCGTGCTTTCTAACTTTATTTTTTTTGCTTTAACCTGTTCAATGGTCTTTTTGAGTTTCGTTTCATTTTTATCACCTTCTTTTAACAAACGAATCATTTCATCTTGCTGCTTTTTCATCTCAATTTCCTGCTCCTTTGTAACCGTTGCACTATCTCTGATAGCATACACCGCAACATCCATCGTCATCAAATCACCACTAAAAAAGCCATCAGCAGCAACCGCATCTTTCATATCAAGCGGCATCCTTTCGACTTCAAACGAAATCGTTACACTATCGCCAACTTTCAATTCTTGAATAGCGGTATGCAATGGCGTTTGTGTGTTCAGACTAGAAGGAATAATCATTTTGTCCGTAATACCATCTTCGGTTTTATATCGAATTTTATCGTCTTTGCGGAGTGTGAAACTGAATGTAACTTCATCGCCAGGATTAGAAGAAGCACCTTTTCCTGTTTTGTGTTTTGTCCAAAAGAAGCCTTTCGGATGGCGTTCCATTTTTGCTAATGTTTCCTGTTTTTCATTTTGTCTATCTGCAAGTGTTTTGATTTCTACTAGCTTTATCACCACGTTCATCCATTCGCCAGGCGCAAAATTTGGCGGAATCATACTCAAACTATCCGCTAATACCGCCATTGACACACTATCTCCAATAGCCATTTTAGGCAATACTTTTTGAACAGGAAAACCACTATCGTCCTTGTCTATAATACGTTCTGCGGTGTTTCCGAGTTGGTAAGTAGAACTGAGCAGCTCTCCTTCTCGATAAATAGAACTATGAAAAACACAAACATCACCTTCTTCTGGCAAGTCCTTTCCGCCAGCTTTATGTAAGAATTTATAATGAATTCCATTTTCTATTTTCGTGTAACCTTCAAAACTATCTGGTAATTCACTTTGGTTACAACTCATAAAAACGCTAGTCAATAGGCAGAATAATAAGGCTATTTTAGAAAGATTTGTCATTGAAATATTGAATTGAAAGTTTATTTTTCAAAATTGAATGACAAAGTTAATTCCTTAAAATAAATAGCAAAATTTTAGCGGTTATTATTCATTTAAACTTTCATCAATCAGTAAATCTGGGTTTTGCTGTTGTAAATAAAAGAGGAGTTCTTGCAAATTTTCATTCGTTACTTTGCCATACCAAAAGCTTCGTGTACCAATCAACTTGATTCGCTGACCATTTTTAGTCGCATATAAAAAAGATGTTTTTCTAATCCTAACCATGTTTTTCCGCTTAGTAAAAACACGTTCTATTTCACTAATTGGTATATTTATACTTCTTGAAAATGGATTACCCGGTTCATTGATAGCTAATCTACTTCTATTGATTTCTACAAGAATTGGATTTTTAGCTTTTAAAAAATTAGTATAAATATAGTACGTAAACAGTATTGGGAAGAAAATAAAAACTAAGCTATACAACGCATAAATGCCTTGTTGATGGCTAATAAATACGATTATAAAAAGTAAGGCGATGAGCAATGGTTGCCAAAACCAAACATTGATTGAAGTACGTTCTCGCTCAATTTCAAATTTGATAGACTTGTAAAACATTTGTTAGCTACGTCAATGATTAATGAATAAATATTCTTGATATTCATTAAAACAGAGAATATAGAATACAGTTCGATAAAAGTGTTTTTTATTTTAATAATTGTTATTTCAAAGGATAACGTTTGAGCGTTTGCAGTTCATTTCTTTCCAAAATTCTTTCTGTAGCATTTAAATCTAAAAATAGGTCTGAATAGTATAATCGTTCTACTTTTGAATTTCAACTTTCAATGGCTGCGCCCAATATTTATATTCATTCGTATAATACAAATACGCTGATGACGCAGGTGCTTCATATTTCCCTGGAATGTCGGCTTTCAAGTCCAAATCAATGACTTTGATTTCATCTGCTTGCATTCCTCGGTAATGAAAAACGATATAACCATCCATCAGTTCATAGTAATCGAACACTTCTCGCTCTTGTAATTGCTTCAATTGCCAAGGTTGCAAGCTCAAACCAAATGGAATACCGACAATTGCAATTGTGTTTGGAATCGCTTCCGATGTTGTATTAATCAAAGTTGTTT
>CAZMEH010000211.1:0-1962 GCA_964564885.1 uncultured Saprospiraceae bacterium
TGTCGAAGCCTACTTCAAGTTAAGTGAAGAACAAATTTTAGCAGAAGAAGAAAACGTCATTCTAGGCGATATTCCAAATAATGTTTCTTTTAAAGATTGGTTTAAATCTTTGAATGATAAGAAAAAATTTGAAGCAGATGATGATATTCATCACGAATTAGCAGACTCTAGTTTGGTCGAAGATGACGAATTGATGTCGGAAGCTTTAGCGGAACTTTTAGCTAGTCAAGGAAACAAGGGAAGGGCTGTTAAAATGTATGAACATTTAATTTTGAAATTTCCAGAAAAAAAGCGTTTCTTTGCAAAGAAAATTGAAGATTTGAGTTGAGGTTATGCTTAAGTTTTGGAATTGGAATTGAAAAGAATTTAATCATAATCAGAAGGAAGGATAAACCGTAATTTTCAGATTACATTTATCTAAACAAATAGAAAAAATTAGAAATCATGATAGTATTTTTAACTGTCCTTATAGCAATCGTTTGTGTTTTATTAATGGTAGTTGTGTTAATTCAAAACCCTAAAGGTGGTGGATTAGATGCTACTTTTGGTGGTAAAGGTGCTCAGCAAGTACTTGGTGCTGCTCGTTCAACTGACTTTATGGAAAAGTTGACTTGGTACCTTTTTAGTGCATTAATTATTCTTTGTATCGCTACAAGTGTAATTGCTAGCTAAGAAATAGTAATTAGTTTAATCTAATACGATTATTGCACAACAGTTCTTTACATGAAAGCCTATATTCAATTGAATATAGGCTTTTGCTGTTTTCTGCAAAGTAGGCTTAATCTTTTAGTCAAAAAAGTACTTAAAAGCAAATCTCAGTCAAAAACTGTTAAAATTCATACTAGTAGAATAAAAATGTGCTATTCAAAAACATATAAACAATAGTAATGTTTACCAATGTGTCAAATAGGGTTTATTATTATAAACTTATTTAAATTCAATTAACAACAATTAATATTAAAATCAGTAAAATGAAAAATTTAACCTTTTTAGCAATCCTAATGATTGCGACATTAAGCGTACAAGCACAAGACAATATTGTAAAAATCGGAGTAGGTAGTGCTTTAAGTGCAACACTAAACTTAGAGTATGAAAGAGTATTGAATGAAAAAACATCCGTCTTAGCTGAAGTTGCATTTGGCTTTCCTATAAATGTTAGTGATATAATCTTTAATGCAAGTGGTATCGAAGATGCACAAAATTCTATTGATGTAACTTCAGGAGCATATACAAGGTTTTATTTCGTAGGCGAGTATCGTTATTATACGAAAAAAGAAGGCGCAAAAGGTTTCTATGTTGGCCCTTATTTAAAACTCTCTAACTACTCAATCGACTTTGAAGGAACTTATAGTAATTCAAATAATGGTTTTACAGATATTCCTTCTGAGATTAACACAGGTTTGTTTGTAGCTGCTGTAGGAGGAACAATTGGTTATCAATGGTTGATCAATGACAAATTTGCTATTAATTGGAATTTTATTGGCTTAGGAGGTAGTATAAATAGAGTAAGTGCATCATTTACTTCTTCTGATGAAAACGTATTTGAAGCATGGGAGCAAGATGTTCGTGAGTTTTTAAATGAAGTACCGTCTGGAAGCAGTATTAATATTACTTCTGATAATTCTACAAAAACAATTGAAGGTGCTGGAGCTTTTCCATTTTTGAATGCTAGAGTTGGATTATCTTTAGGTTATAGATTCTAAAGTATATCATTCTTTTTTTAAAAAAGAAAAAAGGCTTAAAGTCAATTAAATAAGGTTGTTTGGAGATTATCGTGAAGATAATTTCCAAACAACCTTATTTATTACAAAAGCTATGTTATTCAATTTCAGCTTTAAACAGAAATTTATCATTATGTTAAAATTCACTATCGAATAATTCTTCACTTAATACTTTTACTCTTGACGAACCCATTGAGATTTTCCCATTCTCCATGTTGTAGCTAATAACTTTAATTGTTGG
>CAZMEH010000212.1:0-4731 GCA_964564885.1 uncultured Saprospiraceae bacterium
CTTGACGCTAATCCGAAACCTCGGGATTCAAAATCAATAAGTTCTGTTTACTGCTTACTGTCAACTATTTACTGCCTACTGTATTAGAGTCGTTTTGCATTTTGCGGACAGTGGTATTATTTATTCTTCAATTTCTCCATTTCATTTTGGGCATTTATGTTTTCAGGATTTAGCTCTAATGATTTATTGAAACTCTTCATGGCTTCTTCTTCCTGTCCTAATTCTAATTGAGCTTCTCCTAAACTATCAAATACATTATAGGATTTTGGGTAATTTATAGTATTTAGCAAGAAAAAACGTAAAGCTTTCTGTTTGTCTTCCTCATTTTTGCTACGTAAAAATCTATACCCGATTCTATTGACCAATTCTTCTGATGGTAGAAACTCAAACGAAAGATTGTTAGAGAATTTTTTATAATATTGAACTAAATCATCATGATTCGTTGCTGCTCGATATGAATAATTATATCCTCGAAAAATATAAGACAACCCGTTGTAAAATGCAGGTAAAGGGACTGAACTATGATTCTTATTTTCAAAATACTCTAGTTTAGCATTGAGTTTTCCTTTGCATTTACCATTTATAGATTCGAAAAATCGAATATGCCGATCTCTATTTCTTAAATTCCTTTTGCCCCAGTTTGCTGTTGCAAAATATATGGATCGATTAAATGTTTTTTCTGTTATATTTTCAACTTTGCTATCCATCGTTTTCTCATCCCAAGTACCGAAACTTGGATCAATAGCAATAAAAGAATTAAAAATTGTGTTTTCCTTCATATAGGCATGAGTAGTAAGAAGTCCGCCTAATGAGTGCCCAGCTAATATTCGATAAGGTATAGTTCTGTATTCCTTATCCAATTTAGGAATTAATTCGTTTTCAAGAAAATTTAAAAAGTTATCTCCTCCACCAGAATTGTTTTCTCGTTTAGTAATTATTTTATCTGGCGTAAAGTCCCTTCTACGATCGACATTCATAATTGCTACCACAATCATTTCTGGGATTTCTCTTTTGTCAGTATTGCCAGTACTCATAAATTGAACGGCACTAGAAGCCGATTTAAAATGAACCTGACCATCAAGTAATATTAGTAAAGGATACCTTTTGTATGATTTGAATTTATCATTGTATGACTCAGGAAGACTGATCCAATATTCTCTTTTTTCAGATAGTACTTCCGATTGAATAAAGTATTTATCACCTATTACAATTTGCTCGTTAGATTGAGATTGAATGGTATTAATTCCAATGAAAAAGCTAATTAAAAAATATAAGGTCGTTTGATTCATTTTTTGTTTTTTATGCTTGATAATGATTTTGGATAAACTTAATGGAAGTTGAAAATCAGAATTTTACTTCTTTTGACAAACGAACACTAGAGTAGACCAGCCACTAATTACCAAATACCGATACTTATCGGTACGAAGAGCCTTATTTACTAATTTTTATAATCAATCCATTTGATTTATCGAGGTCATTTCGTTCAATTAATGCAATTATATCTCCACTCGGCAATTGCTTTATTGTTCTAACCCTACCTTCGATATTCAATCCAAAAGTTTCATCGGTTGCACGATTATATTTCATCAGTCTTCTATATGCTAATGAACCAAGAAGAAAATAACCATTCCAATCTGAAATAGTACTTCCATCAACTTTTAACAAGCATGCAGGAGCAATGGCTTGACCGCCATCATGTGTCGGAACAGTCCAATAATGTTCTGGAAAAACCGTAAATGTCGCCGCAGAATCCGCTGAAATTAGAGAAACCCATGCACCGTCATAGTTGATACCGTAACTAAACAGCGGCCAACCATAATTTTTTCCTTTTTCAATTATATTGAATTCATCTCCTCCTTTTGGTCCATGTTCAACGCCAAAAAGTGTATTTGTTGAATCCTCCAAATATAAACCTTGCACATCTCTATGCCCATAACTCCAAATAGTTGTTGGTGATGTAAAATTTTCGAAAACAGGATTGTCAGCGGGTATGCTTCCATCTTCCATCAATCTGTGAATCTTTCCCGCATCGTCATTGAGGTCTTGTGCTTTTAGAGCCGGATTAGTGCTCGTTGACCAGTCAGAATTACCAACGTTTAGAAAAAAATGAGTGCTATCTTCCCATACTATCCTCATTCCGTTTCCTGTATAATGTTCACTTCTTGTTGCAAAAATAGTCTTAAATTGAGTAGCTACATTGTCCTGTATCTTTAATCGAGATACTTTTGCTAAGCCATCAGAATCTAAATATGAAATATATATCCAAGCGTTGGTTGAATAGTTGGGATGGATACTTATATCCATTAGCCCACCATGCATAATTGCGGCTAATCCTGGCGTGCCAAAAGTAACTACCTCTGGCATTCCAGCTATCTCGGTTTGATTGCCATCTTTAAAGTGAAACATTTTTCCAATCCTATCGGTGATAAAGTATTCATTTTCTTCAACGATGGCTATTCCATACGGAATGACGAAACCTTGTGCAATTGTATCAATCAAGAAGGAATCTTCACTTATAAGATAGGGCGAATCTGGAACTCCTATACTACTGCTGTTACAACTGATTAGGCATGCCAATGAAAGTATAGTAAATAAGGTTTTAATTAATTTCATGGTTTTCTTTTGCATTTTCTTAAATATTAAAAATATTATGATTTTTCACAATCATAACAAATACTAGCTTCACAAAGTACTTTATTTAATCCCAAGCAACCATAATTAGAAGTAGTAATTATGTAGATTTATTCTGCAAAGAAGTCTAATTCTTTAGTTTTTGTGAATAAAGACTTTTTCTTACAAACATATTTTACAGAATATTTTAATAGCGTTATTGTCACCTTTTCTTCACAATATCGATATTTCTTAGGCTTCTTTTTTATAAACCTTGAATATATGGCGTAGCTGGCGTGGCATTTGCTGAACTGCCAGCTATGATCGTCATATCTATTTGTTGTCTATAGGTTTTTTTAGTCGTTTGCCAATAAATTTCCAATCTTTTGTTCAGGAAAAACAGATATCCAGAATATCAGTCCTTCATATTTTGCTAATAAATTAGTGGCTGCTAATATTGGGTTTTCTATCTTTTCTCTTGTAAATTGTTGTATTAAAATCCTTTTAATTTCTTCATAAAAGAAACGGACTTCCTCTTTAAATTCTGGATATTCATCGTAGGCTTCAAAAAACATGATGAAATACCTAGACATTCCTTTTTTCGTTAGAGACAGAATTTCGGGAATGAAAGACTGATAAAATTCCTTTATCATCATTTCTAATTCTATTGAATTCATATCTTTCAATTTGTTCCAATCTACTTGTCGATAATAGGAAATAAAATATCGATGAATTACTTCTTGATAAAGTTCTTTTTTATTTTTGAAATAATGATAAAATGCACCTTTTGATAATTTAGTTTCTGTTACTAAATTTGACATTGAGGTATTTCTATAACCCTTATCTAGAAACAGCTTAAATGACGTTTCTATTATAAATTCCTTGGTGTCTTTTTTTTTCATTCTACTCCTGTCTTTTTTGCTTCATTATTAAAAAAGTCCTCTAATTTATGACTTCCGTATTGTTTAGCAATATTATCAGAAGCCATTGCTGTTAAAAAAAACTCATATGGGCCGTAGGTCGTTGATGAAGTAAAGGTTCTTAAAAACCAAATAGTAAATTTTCTAATCCAATCGGGTAGGTGCGTAATTTTTATTTTTTTATCCCATGCTTTTAATGCTACTGTTGCCAGTTCATTTTGAGTGAAAATATCTTGTCCTCCTGCCGTCGGTTCCTTTTCATCAGATAATATTTCATCAACACACACTTTCGCTAAATCAGCTCCATGAATTGGATTTAATTTAAAATTCCCATCGCCAAACAAATATACTCTTCCTTCTTTTGCCATGTCTAAGAAATCTCCCATGTCAGAGAAAAAGCCATTTGGACGTATTATCGAGTAATTTATTTCAGGAGTTTCTTTTAATTCATCCACAAACCGTTCTTTTGCTTCAAAAATTTTCAGGTGCCGTAAATTATGACCATTAAAAGCCGAAATATATTGAAAGGCTTCAACATTTGATTTTATAGCCTCTTGTAACAAATTTGAATTCCCTTGATAATCGACATCCATATAAGTTAATCCATCTTTTTGCCGTGTTATTCCAACGGTTGTAAAAACCCAATCAATATCTTTTGCAACATTTAGAAGTGTTTCAGGCTGTGTAATTTGACCAATAAAATAGTCGTCAACATTTTCGAATATCTTCTTCTGGCTTTCTTTTCGAATTAAGACTCTCACCCAATAATTTCTCTTCTTTAATTCCTTGACAAGGTATTGACCTAAATAACCTGTTGCTCCTGCTACTAATACTTTTTTCATTTCTATTATATTAAAAACCGACCGTTCGGTATGTAAATATAGTGAAAAATGAATTATAACCTATTATTCGATGGAATTTATTTGCCTACGGTATTGAATCTGTACTGAATGTTGTGCCTGCCTGAGATAACGTTTATGCGTTGTTGATGCTTTGCTGAACTAATTAAGAAGACAGAAGTCAGACCGTCCCGAGTATTCGGATTAGTGTCAAGGAGAATATAAAAAACATTGTTTATTCGCCCTGAAAGGGCAAGAGCAATAGCGTAGGGCATCGCCCTACGAAGCAAAAAACGTTATTTCAGCCCTGAAAGGGCGTAAGCATAAATAGTGTATCTTGGCTTACGCCCTTTCAGGGCTAG
>CAZMEH010000213.1:0-1666 GCA_964564885.1 uncultured Saprospiraceae bacterium
CTTACAAAACATATAATTCAAACAATTCTTCTAATACTTTTTCGGGTTCAACACACAAACCAGGATGAACGCTAGAACTTTGAATAATCGTACTTCGGTTAGCCGTTAACCATCGAAAGCGAAAGCTTTTTTCTTCTTCGCCTATTCTCCCGCCAACTTTTCCGCCTTTGCAAACATTTTCCCAAGCCTTTAAATATTCATGTATCAGTTGAACATCAATGTGTTGAGAAAAGGATTGTAGCCTTTTTTCGTCGATAGTATATTTGATGCCAATGTATTTTTTGCGTTTGCAAAACATAATCACGCCAATGTTGATGAACTCTTCTCGTTCCACTTTTGGTACTACTCGAATGACTGCATATTCGTACGAATGTCTATTTTGCATCTAACGCTTCTTTAACGAGTAAATCAATTTTGGATAATCTCGACTTCAAAAACTTAATATATCCTTGCTTTTTCTCTTCGATTGAAAAGTACGTTCCTTCCTCTTCTAACCAATTTTCGGGTATGCTATTGACAATAGTATTAATTACTTCCTCATTGACGAGTGATTGAATTTCTTTTGCCGCTTCTGCTAAATGATTAGCCTTTTTCAACAAAACATGTTCTTTAACGAAAGGAAAAGTACGTTCTAAATGCGATTCCCAAAAATTCCAGTTATGGTGAAAATATAAACTTGCACCGTGGTCAATTAGCCACAATTCATCGTTCCAGTTCAGTAAGTTGGTGTTTTTTGCGGTTCTATCAATATTAGAAATCATGCTATCCAATAGCACGACTTTTGAAGCTTCCAAAGATTGAGCTTCCGAGACAAGCGGATCGTAAACAATTGCGCCAGACAGAAAGACCATTCCTAAGTTTAAGCCTACGCTAAACTTCAATAAATCTTGGATTTCCTCGTCTCCTTCTGTTCTTCCAAAGGCTTCATCCAATTCAATAAAAACCAATTCTGGCATTCTCAAATTCATCGCACGAGCCAATTCGCCGCCAATTAATTCCGCAACAAGTGCTTTTTTTCCTTGTCCTGCACCTTTAAATTTTAAAACATATAATTCACCGTCATCTGCTTTGATAAGCGCAGGAAGTGAGCCGCCCTCCCTTAATGGTTGAAGGTATTGAACGGCGTCTAAAGTTCGAATAGTTATTTTATTCATGGTTGTAAAAATAAAAAATTACAAATACAAAGGAGTTATTTAGGAACGATAAAAGAATAAGTTACAATCCCGAGTGCTCGGAAGGTAGATTATTTTGTGCCCAGTTTGATTATCAAAATCTTTTCAATCCCAAACACTCGGATTAGCGTCAAGGAGATTTTAAAAAATTGATTATCAATTACTTATTTCATTTTTTGCTTTTTCTATTGCCACGTGCTTTAGCTCGTGGATGAAAGCAATAAAGAAAAATCGTCCCGATAGCTATCGGGATTAGCCCAACACAGCGCAATGTTGGACTAGAGTCCTAATTTTTTTAGAATTCAAATCCACGAGCTAAAGCACGTGGCAATAGATTTAAAACATTGATATTCAGTTAATTGCAATTCTCCTTGACGCTAATCCGATATTTCGGGACAGGCGTAGTAGGCTGTATGCCGTCAGCCGTTTTTGAAACTTCCACAATAATTTTCAAAGAACCAAAATAGGTTACTTATTGAAGTAGTAAAATAAAC
>CAZMEH010000214.1:0-2641 GCA_964564885.1 uncultured Saprospiraceae bacterium
AATATTTTTCATGCTTTTTCATCAATAATCAATGAATTAGAAATATTAATTTTTATCTCTGTCCTATCTTTTCTAAAATGTATAATAGTATGGTTTTTAGTTTTAATATTTTGAAAAAATCCTCTCTTCTCTCTTCTCTCTTCTCTCTTCTAAAAAACCTACTTCTTAGAACGCTTCATTTGGTGCATCATCCAATAGAGGTTTGAATTGATATTTCCTTTATTCAATTTGACTTTAGAAGCGTTCGTTTGTTTCATCACCACTCTTTGGTCATAGAAATCTAAAACCAACATAGCCGAAGCGGATTCATGGCGAGGAAAAAATAAATCGGCACTTGTTGGCGCAGCAGCAGGAATATAAAGCAATGCTAATCTATACAACTGAAACCAACTCCATCGCCTAGGAACACGAACCGTATAACCCGCAAAATAGGCAATTTTTCCAGTGTTATATTTACCCATAATCTCCAACATTTCTTCGGTGTAAGGATTATAAATATATATATCGCTACTCAAAAAAGCGTTTGTCCAAGCATTGATAGTTTGCAAATCATTGTACTCTACCATCGTAGTCGCATCATTCATATTATCGACATCTAAGACATGAGTTGTCATGTCCAGTCGTTCTCCTGCCTTTTCGATATTCCCTTTTATTCCTATTTTAGAATCTTCCGAACCCAGTAAATCTATTTTGCTTTTTCGCCTAGTTACCTTTCCTTTTACAAAATATGGCGTTACAAAAATGACTGTATCTATACCAAGAGATAAACCTCTTTTATCTTCTTTTGTCCATTTTTTGCTAAATAACTGCGTTTCCTCTTCGGCATTTTTACGTTCTTCTCGTTTTCTACCATATTCAAACCCACGCTCCACAATGGTACGAAAAGTAGAATCCTGTAATAAGTCTTTGAAAATCGTTTGTTCTAACGATACATTATCCTGTGCTTCTGGCGTTGCTTCTTCTGTTATTTCTTTTTCTTTATAAATGTCGTAGAAGTCAGAATTTTCCATCGCAATATCCTCAATCATATCATTTCGGATAATTCTCATAAAGTCTTCCTCTTCATATCTTTTGTACAAATCCCAAGCGTATCGACTCGCTAATGCAGCTATTTCTCTATCTTCCAATTTTGACAATAAATAATAAACAGCGTGCATCTCTCCTTGTATCTTGTCAATATCTGGTTCATCATACTTGGATTGCAAACTATATTTCCCGACTCCGTAGAGCGATTGCGCAATGATTTTCTTTAAAAATACATTTTCTGGATATTCGTCGTGTAATAAATGTGCATGATAGATAGCTGCTCCATAAGACTTATTATTTAACAAAATTTGGCATATTTCAAACCTGGCTGTTTTTCTAATCGCATTAAATTCACGCTCGCTTATGACAAAGTCTTTTCGACCTGCTTCTTTTGTCTCTCCAATAAGTGTTTTTAGTCTTTCGCCACGTTTTTTCGCACTCGGATGCGTAGACAATTCATCTTCTTCATCGTCCAACGCTTCAATAGAAGGAATAGAACCTGGTTTGTAATCGCTTGTAAAACTAAAACCGCCAACCTCTAACAGGCTATAATCAAAAGGCAATTCGGCGTATGGAATATGTGCCATTTGCAACAATATCATCACACGTTCAGACGCTTTTAGCGAGTAATTACTCTTTTTGAATAACTCCAAACCCAATTCATCCGCTACGTCTTCCAAATCTCTGCTATAACTGTGTTTTGCCAAAATTTTATCAAAAGAAGAGTTTTGTCTAAAAGTACTTTTACTACTATTGATTTTATCAAATTCGATATAAGTATCTAAATTGTGTTCTTCAAAATAGTGCTGCAATTCATGGCAAAGTATAAAAGCTAATTCTGCCTCGTCATGCAATCGAGCGAGCAATCCTATATTGACAAAAATCTCACCTCTATCCGATGCAAAAGCATTCACACTAGGCGATTTGATCACGTATATTTTAATCTCTTCACTTTTGATATTATCCAATGGCTTCAACAATTCGTCCTTTACCTTATTGACGTAAATACTCAATGGATCATTGAATAAAATCTTGCTACTTGCCAGTAGATCATCTAATACAAAGTTGTTGGTTAAGTAAAAATCAAGGGAGGACTTTCTCTCCGAACGTTTCATTTTTTCGTCCGCTAAATCCTTTTTGATGGTTTCATATTTATCCGAAGAACTGGATAAAATATCCGCAGGAATGGGTGCTTGTGCTTTTAAAGGTGTATAATCTGCTACGTTCTGTCCATAACCTTTACACATCATTGTTATGAGCAATAAGATAGTAAGTACATTTTTCATTTGGAATCAATTTTATGTTTTTCTATTTGGGAAAGATAGTATCTTTTATTAAAAAAGTGGAATTATTAGAAATGAAATTGGTTGACCAATGTGTTTTGAGTACCAAGTTCAGCAGAACAAAGTCTATTTTTAATATTAGTCTTTATTCACAAGAATAAAAAAAGTACTAACGGACAAGATGCTCATTAATACTTTTCCATTAATAGTCTTTATACAGATCCGTCATTTTGAAGTGCGCACGTTAATTCGGTGACATTCATCAATGTTTCACATATCCGAAATCCTCATCATAGTAATCGTAATCATTCGGATAATTAAATAATTCACGG
>CAZMEH010000215.1:0-1956 GCA_964564885.1 uncultured Saprospiraceae bacterium
TCAACTGTTCAATTGTTCGGCTGTTCAATTGTTCGGCTGTTCAATTGTTCGGCTGTTCAATTGTTCAATTGTTCAACTGTTCTTTTATCGTATCTTTCGGCGGTTCTTGAAAACAGAAGCATTTTAAAATGAAAAAGAATAAAAAGTACTCTAGAAAATGGCGCATTCGTAAAGCCTATTGGACAACAATCGTGATATTGATGTCTTATTGGCGATTATCTTTGATTAGCAAAATCAGAGGAAACGACTATTATGAGCGCAAGGTAGCTGAGTTGAATATTAAGAATGCGAATAGAATAAAAAACGCTATTCTAGAATTAGAAGGTTTGTTTATTAAGGTTGGGCAGTTGCTTTCTATTTTGACTAACTTCTTGCCAGAAGCGTATCATGAGCCGTTGCAGTCGCTTCAAGACCAGTTGCCAACCAAACCGTTTGTCGAAATTCAAGAAAGAATTCAATCAGAATTGGGAAAACCGATTGAGGAACTATTCGCTGAATTTAATCCGACGCCAATTGCTACGGCTTCCATTGGACAGGCGCACCGAGCAAGGTTGCACGACGGAACGGATGTTGTTGTCAAAGTTCAGCATCTAAATATTGAAGATATTGCCGAGGTTGATTTAGAAATCATAGAACGCTTAGTGAAGCTTTCTGCTCGATTTTATAAAATCAAAGGAATTGAATATGCTTACACGCAAGTGGAGCAAATGATTTTGGAAGAACTTAATTTTACGACGGAAGCGGAATCGATGATAACGATTGGGAAGAATTTGGAAAATCAAGATTTGATTGTCATCCCAAAGGTTCAAAAAGAATACTCTACCAAGCGAGTTATCGTTACTACTTTTTGCGAAGGTGTTAAGATTAGCGATATTCAGCAGTTAGATGATTGGGATATTGATAAAACAGATTTGACAAAACGTTTGCTCAATGTTTATTGTAAAATGGTGTTGGGTGATGGTTTTTATCACGCTGATCCACATCCTGGAAATATTTTAGTTCAATCAAATGGAGCGATTGTTTTATTGGACTTTGGCGCAGTTTCTAATGTTCAAGAAAACCTGCGAGTTGGAATTCCAAGAATGATAGAAGGTGTTGCAAAAAAAGATAATTCACAGGTAATTGAGGCGTTAAAATACATGGATTTCATTTCTGATAGCAAGGAGGCGGAAGCATTTGCAGAGAAAATAATCATAGCATCCAGGCAATTTATCGAAGAAGATATGCAAATGGAAGGAATGGATTTGTCAAAAATAAAAGACCTCAATCCATTTGATAATAGCATGTTTGACTTGACCAGTGAAATTGGATTTAGCAATATTATTAATACCGTTCAAGTGCCAAAAGATTATGTTTTGCTGAATCGAACGGCAACGCTTTTGCTAGGAATTGCAAGTGCATTAGATAATACCTTGAATCCGTTGACAGTCGTCCGACCTTATATTCAGCAATTAGTTTTTAAAGAAAAAGGAAACATTGCCAAGCAAATCGGCGGTAAATTGCAAAGCACATTGATGAGTGCGATTGCTTTGCCAGACACGTTGAACGATGCTTTTACAAGGTTGCAACGAGGTCAGATAGAAGTTAAAGTTGCTGGAAAAAACGAACAGTCAAAATTAATGTATGCGATTGGTCAACAGCTAGTTCTATCATTATTGGCGATAGCCGGTTTTATAATTGGCTATTGGTCGAGGTTGAACAATGACTTAGAGTTTTCTAAATATAGCTTTATTGCTAGTGCTATTTTATTAATGATGGTTTGGCGAACACATCGAAAAACAAGTCAAATTAGGAAAATACTTTAGCTCATGTTCTGATAATTGTGGAAATATAAGCTAAAGGTTACGGTCTGTGATGCTAATATTAGCCGCTATTATTGAACTTGTTCAAAAAAAATTTAGGGTTCTTGATCTAGTAATTGTCAAATAACCATAAACCAATACGACAAAATAAGTC
>CAZMEH010000216.1:0-5664 GCA_964564885.1 uncultured Saprospiraceae bacterium
CCTAAAAATATTCACCAACAGTAATCTCCGTAAAAACGCCACCATTTTTTCGGATAAAACGAACCAGCGAATTATAAATATCACTCTGGCTCAACAACGCTTGATTTCCTACAATCACCAAATGCTTTCTTGCCCTAGTCAATGCGACATTTAGCTTTCGGTCAACCATTCCATCCGTCGAAAGCGAAACCAAAGAATCCAATTGGTCAACGTGATTCAAACAAAGCGAAAGCACAATCACTTCACGAGCAGAACCTTGATAACGCTCGACTGTATCTACGCTGAAATGTTCGTAGTTTTTATTATAAGTTTCTAATTCCTGTTTGATTTGAGCAATCTGCGCTCGATACGGCGTAATAATCCCAATCGTACTATTATAATCAATATCAAAACCGCTTGCGTCATAAATTCTGGAATAGCTATCCACTATCTCAGCGACCATTTCCGCTTCAAAATGATTGGTTTTTCGAGTTTTGCTATCATCATCAACCGCTGTGTTAATAAACGTAAATCGATGATTCGCTAAATGCTTTTCAAGCGGAGTTGCTGCATCAGGTAAACAACAATTAATCGGAGAAGATTGGTCAACGTTACAATATTCTGGTAAAATATGCAAACGATTTTCATAGAAATACTCGTTCGGAAAACTCATAATATCTTTATGCATCCTGCCTTGATAAGACAACATATCATAAGCGTGATTCCAATTATTGGCTCTACATCGGAGGAACAATCGCTCAAATAAAGAATCTCGCATATTATTCAAACCAATATCATTCAAATTCGTTTGCTTAATCGCTGATTGTTCGACGTCTTGCGCAACAACGGCAGGCAATTGTTTATGATCGCCAACCAGAATAAACTTCTTGAAATGCGTTAATAAACCAACCAGCATCGGCTCAAGAATTTGAGAAGCTTCATCAATAATAACGGTATCGAATTTCTTCAATTGTAGCAAATCCAACTTATTGGACATCGACGAAACTGTCGCTACAAAAATTCGATGTTCGTCAATAATCGCTTTCAGTTCCTTACGCTTCGTAACACCTTCTATCTTTTTGTCAAACAGATTATTATGGAAATTCGGATTGGAAGAATACCTCGAACCAATTCGGATATAAGTATCTTTAATGTTATCGTCAATACTTTGAATCGCTTCACAAATTTCATCAACTGCTCGATTCGTATAAGCGAGCAAAAGGATATTTTGAGGCGTTTTATTAATATGGTAATCCACTAAGTTGCGCAACATAATACTGGTTTTTCCAGTTCCTGGCGGGCCCCAAAGTAAGAAGTAATCCTTTGCAACAATTGCTTTTTTTAGAATCTTTTGCTGCTCTTCTGTCATTCCTTTGGAAATCGAACCTAAGTTCACTTCTTCTAGTGATTGCGTTGGCTGACGAGGCGCATCAATCGTAAATAGCAAGTTTTTTTGGAATGTATTTGATTTTAAAAAGGCAAATAAACCTTGATACATCGCATTGAACGAATGATCCATCGTGTCATGTTCAATCACCCAAAATTGCTGATTGTCTTCAAATAAGCTATCGTTAAACTGCTTAGAACGCAGTCGAATGGTTACTTCTGTTTTGTTAATTTCGAGGACGGTACATTTGAAAATCTGGTTTTGCAATGCGGTATCGCCTTTTGCTGGATCGTTTGCAGGATAAAGAATGGCAATGTCGCCCATTCTGAAATTGGCTAAATCATTGGTTTTTCCTTCGGTTTTAAAAAACGTCACTAAGGCTTCGTTTTCCTTTGCTTTATTCCCGTTTGGCTTGATTTTTAAATGCGATACAATTTCAAAATTATCGTTTTTCTGATTATAATGATTGAGCCAAAGCGATGCTAAACCATTGAGTTTATCAATGCCCTGAACGCCTGTTTTTGCCAATTGATGTTCCCGAGCGATGAAACTTACAAATGACAAAAAGTAATTGCGTTCAATCGGATTTGTAGCAGAAAATACCTTATGAAAGGTGTCTAAGTTTTTGCGATTGAAACCTGATAATTTTAAACGCTGTGGATTTAGATAATCTAAAATCGTTACGTCTTTATCTTCTTGATTGTGAATATTAACCAAGGTTTGCTCAATAGAAACCAAACTATTTCTCAAACGCAAAGCTTCGTTTTGCTTCGCTTTCACGGCTGGCGCAAACCTTAATTGCTCGGTTGGCATTTTTGAATATAAAATATAATTCCTCGGGTCACTTTGCCTAAACACTGATTTGATTAATAAATCATACATCAACGCCTGCATATAATGGCTTTCGTTGATGCCGTAAATATTTGGCATAAATGGTTTCCCACTTTTTAACTCGACAATGGCAGAGTTTTGGCGATTTTGACGATTCTCGTACCAAACATCTAAACGACCTTGAATGCCATATTTTTCTGAATAAAAAGAAGGCTCCAGATAACAGTGATCAGGTTCAATGTCGTTGTTCCGAAAACCAGTTTTTACCATTTCACGCAAATGATTGAAATGGCGTTGCGATTGCATATAAATATCCTTGATGTCCCGATCCGTATAAACGGTAAAACCAATTGGATTAGACCGAAAAACCTGTGGAAATATTTTTTTGAAATCAACATCAGGATTGCTCATTAACTCATCCAACAAGAAATTGGCGATATTTCCGACAGATAACGGAATACTTGTTTCAAATGGAATAAACTTCTTCAAAAGATACAACATCGGTTGCGCCCTTGGAGAAAAACAACTCGCAATTGCCGACACATCCAATAGATAATCAGGCTCTAAAACAAATACTTTTGGATAATAAATACCTTTCGCATCTATCGAAATATCCAGCAAATTTATCGTAGCATTACCGTTCCAAGACTTTTTTAAAGATTGAATAGAAGTTGTAAAAAACTCATTAACACCCGTTTCGTTATACTTTATTTTTACCAAACCTTCTACCACATCTTCATCTTGGCAAAGCAGTATTTCTTCCTTTTCTCGAATTTCTAAAACCATCACACGAGCGTAATGCTTGTGTTCCACGGCTTCCACAGGTGACTTTTTATAAAACCCATCTTTAGGTAAAATGTCTTTTAATTCTTGTGGAACTTTAGCATTATAAGCACTTGCTAATGTGTCACTCAAGGCTTTCAAGCCTAACTCATAGAAGATGTCTTCAAATTCGATTTTTTGATAATTAACTTCTTTGAATTTTCTCCTCAGCTCGTGAACGTACCATTGCGTTCGAGGTGCAAGATTATACTTATGGCAAGCAAAAGCTATTCTAGCAAATTGCGTAGAAAACTGTAGCTTTTCCTTTTGAGTAATAAACACAAAGATCTTATTCAAAAAAGTATATAACTCTTCGAACTTAGCTTGCGTTGGTAAGTTTTCGTTGTTGTGTAGTTTTAGAATTTCTCGAAAGAAAGTATTGGCGACTTCTTGATTGCTCATGTATTGATTGATATTCCGCTAAAGTATGATTTTTTTGCGTGTTTGAAATGGTTTTTGGTTGAAGTTGTAAGTTTTGAATTGGGATTTTCTGATAAAATGGAGAAAGGAGTCATTTTGAAAAATTATGAATAGGCTGATAAAACACGGAGACACAGAGACATGGAGAACAGAGCGTTAATTTTATTGATTGATGCTATGCAAAGGATTGGTCGAAGTCAATTTTTTTTAAGCTATAACTTTAAAGGATCATCGCTCCGCTTGTCCCGAAACCTCGGTGGACACGCTGCTCCATGTTTTGTGCCCACCGAGGTTTCGGGACAATCGTAGTTACGCTCCTAAATACAAACTAGAAATTACGCTCTGTTTTCCAATAATCTAAAGTAATAAGGAAGCTTTGATTGGTATAAAAGATAAGTTTCACAAAAAAATAAAATAATCTATCTTGTTTATAAAAGATAAATCAGGCGTAATTGCATTTGTGATTTATAAAATTAAAATTTGATATTTCAAACTGGACAAAATAAAATAACTCATTTACGCAAAACGACTTAATCATAAATCTTAAAATTAAAAATAAGTGTTTTGTATTTTAATGATTAATTGTTCCTTGACTAGCCTTATAGCCATAGAATAAGGTTTATTAGGCAAAAATCACTTTGTTTAAAAATAAAACTAAGTATATTTGCACTTTGTTTCTAAAAAAAAATATACGTAATTAATCTTAATTATTTTTATGAAAATTGATGTAAACAACCCGTGGCATAAGGTTTCTATCGGAGAAAATGCGCCAAATATAGTAAACGGTATCATTGAAATACCAAAAAATACTAGAGCAAAATACGAACTTGATAAGGAAAGTGGTATGCTCAAACTAGATCGAGTTTTATATTCGTCTATGTATTATCCGGCTAATTATGGTTTTATTCCACAAACCTATTGTGATGATAAAGATCCATTGGATATTGTAATCTTATCACAGATTCATATTGTTCCAATGTGTATTGTATCGGCTAGAGTTATTGGTGTCATGCGAATGCTAGATGGCGGAGAATTAGATGATAAAATCATTGCTGTTGCTGAAAATGATATGAGTGTCAATCACATTAATGATATTACAGAATTGCCAAGACACTTTTTGAAGGAATTGAAAAACTTCTTTGAAGATTATAAAAAATTGGAAAGAAAAACAGTAGAAGTGGAAGATTTTCAAGATGCTGAAACAGCTAAGAAGATTGTTCTAAAGAGTATTGAAGATTATAAGGAGTACATTGCTTCGTAATAGATTCAACTACGGTACATTTTTTAGAAAAGAAAGCAGAGAAAAGAGGTTTTTGTCTCTCTTCCCTGCTCTTTTTTCTAAAATGTTAATTTTTCAATATTTTCTCAGAAAACATGATTTGTTGATTATTAGAAATAGAAACAAAATAAATTCCAGTTGCCATAGTCGATGGAAGACTAATACTGAATTGATTTTGGTTGTCTAATGATTGTTCAAAAACTACTTTTCCTAGAATATTCGTGATTTGTAAAATCGGTTGTTTAAGCACTACGTCACTTATTCTAATATTCAAAATATCAGAAACAGGATTTGGAAAGATTTCAATTTGACCAACTTCCAATACATTATAGCTACTCACAGAAGGACTTCCTGTGTTTATTTTAGCAATCATAGCATCTCTATCACCATTGCTACTCAAAGTCGTTGTATTATTAAATAATCCAATTCCGCCTTGAAACCAGCCAACGCCATACATTTCTAAAACGTTATTCACTTTAATATCTGCGATTAGTTCGCCGTTGTTTCCACCTGCGGTTTGCGCCCATTCAAAATTTCCAACAGAGTCATATCTAGCAAAAAACACATCCGTTCCGCCACCTATATTATCAATATTAACCGTATTTGTAGTACTAGGATCAACATCCATTATATCTTGAAAAGTACCACTTATAAAGATACGACGTTGATTGTCGGTTGTTATTGCGTATCCAAAATCATCGTCAGGACTTCCAAGTGACTTGCCCCAGCGCAATGCGCCAGATGAGTTATATTGTGCGAAAAATAAATCACGCTGACCAGAAGAAGATATAAAACTACTATTCCCGTTAAAAGGATCTAAGTCAATCGAATTGAAGTAATGACCTGTAATTAAAACATTTCCATCAAGGTTAACGTGGATATTTTCAACCGCTTCGTTGTCAATCCCTTTTATAGATTTTGCCCAAACCAATGCACCATTTGTATT
>CAZMEH010000217.1:0-6593 GCA_964564885.1 uncultured Saprospiraceae bacterium
TTATCTGAGTAATTAAGAAATATATTCACGATACTTGACTGAGGAACGCCAATCAAATAACTGGCGTTCCTTAGTAATTTCTGAAACTTGTGCCGCAATACATTGAGGCGTTTTAGAAATATTAGTACATAGATAAGTACTTTTTTTTTAGATAAAAAAGAAAATGAGCATTTCATGATTGAAAAACATATGGTTCTTTGATCTCGAATACTCGGGAGTGAAAATAATATTTATAAGATTTTAGTTTTTCAAAAAACAGCTTTTCTACATTCAAAAAACTAATTTACAGAGAAAATTAGCAACAAAAATGACTTGCCCACGAGATTTCGTGGCAGGCTGTCAGCCGTCCACCGATTTTTGAAGCTTCCACAGTAATTTTCAAGGAACCATTTATTTATAACTTATTCTTTGCACGTTCCTTAGGCATTAACTTTAAGAATTCAATACATTTACAACCCTTCCAAATATAGATTAGAACTTACCTTTATCTAATTGAAAATCAATTAGATAAAACTATCTCTAGTATAAGTTAAACTAATAAATATTTGTTCCTATTTATCAAATAGAGTATATTTATAAAAAATTTAGAACAAACCTTATACTAAAATTTATTCTAGCTATTCATTAATAATTAATACTCAAGGACTATTAATTTTATAATAAAACTAATATGAACAGCCTTAAACACATATTAATGCTGTTGCTGTTCCCAGCGTTTACTTATGCTGCTACACAAACGGTTACTTTTGACTATTACTCAGAGCCAGTTGCATTGCTTTACGAAACTAATCTTGCGCCTGATTTTAATGTAAGAGCCAGCGAGTATTCTATTTCGGAATTTTACCAAATTCTTGAAAAGTCAGATTTTCGTTCTTTTCTCTTTCAAATTTCCAACTATAAAAGAAAGCTAAATCTGAATGGATATTTGCAATATGATTTGATTCATAAGGCAGTTAATTCTATTTGTAATGATAAAAATGGTAATTATAAAACAGTGCTCGAATGGTTTCTTTTATCTAAATCGGGCTACGATACTCGATTAACGCATTTGGGACAAGCCATTTTTTTATATGTTTATACCAATGAGAATATATATAATATTCCTATTATCCAAATAGACAACAAGGATTATATTTGCTTGACGAGCATCAAATATGATTATGCAAATAATAAAAACAATACCGCATATAAAGTAAATTTAGTGCCTAATCCTAATGGAAAATCACTTTCTTTTGCCTTAAAGCAACTACCTGCATTAACTTCTCAACCAATTAATAAAGAAATTCTTTTTGCACATCGCAACGAATTATATCGTTTTGAAATCACTATAGATAAAACCCTTATTGACCTAATGAAAGATTATCCATTGGTTGATGAATTGTATTATTTGGAAGCACCATTGTCTAATACATTACAAGAATCTTTAGTCAAAAAACTAGCCGAACTCATTGCTAAAAAGAGTAAACAGGAAGCCGTTCAATTTTTATTAAGTTTTACTCGTACTGCTTTTGCTTACAAGACAGATAATGATAATTTTGGTAAGAATAAGCCAATGATTCCAGATGAGGTTTTGTTTTATACGCATTCAGATTGTGAAGATCGTTCCGCACTTTTCTATGCTTTAATAAAGGAACTGGTCAAACTACCAACTATTATTGTTGATTATCCAGAACATTTGTCTGTTGCCGTTGCTTTACCAGAGAATATTGGCAAACCCTTATTTTACAAAGGTCGACAATATACCTTATGCGATCCAACAGGACCAAATAACACGGATCAAGTAGGAATTTATCCAGAAGGCTACGAACAGCTACCTTATAAGGTGGCGCTTTCTTTTAGGTAGTTTCAGCTCTTAGAAAGTTTGTTTAAAACGCTTTTGACGCCTGTCATACCTCGGTAGGCAGGCGTCAATCTACCAAGTTTCGTGGCAAGCTATTTTCTGAAACTTCCACTAAATTATACGAAGAACTATAGTTTCTTTTATAAAAAAATAGACTCTTTGGTGATTTTTATAAAAAAAGAAATAATTTCAAGCTAATTCCTCTTAGTTGGTTACTATTCAAATTTTTACAAATATTGTTTTTCAATAACTGTATTATACAACACAATTTATAAAGAAGATAAGTAACATAATACACTGATTTTTTTGTAAAAATGGTTTTCATTGAATTGATTAAAAAAAATTCACTCCACTCTTCTGACGACTATTCATACGCTTATTGGCACAATAATCCATGTCACAATTATCCAAATAATTAATTCTTTTTATTTTCTGTTTTAGTAGTTATTTGTATTACCAAACAAAAAAAAATAAAGAATTATGAAAATTACTTACACTTTAATTACCTTTTTATTTCTGTTAACATTTTCTGCTTTTGCTGGCAAAACCTACAATGGTTATGTTCTTTTAAATGACGACACAAAAATTGAAGGAACTATTCAGATGTTAAGTCCTACCTTAAATGAAGTAAAAGTAAAGTTTGCTGCTAAAAATGGTGAAACAACTACCTATAAAGCTAAGGAAGTTAAAGAATATGGTTTTAAAGTAGAGAAGTGGAATAAGACAACTCGTCAATATGAGATGATGCCAATTACTTACTCTCGTCAAAAAGTAACTCGTTCTCCAATCGCAATGGGACCAACAAATGTTTTAATCGAACGTCAAATCACTGGTTCTATCAATATGTATAATCACTATGTAGAAAGAAACTCAGAGGCTTCAAGTCCTTTCATGCACTTCATTTATGTACAATTAGGTGACGATAAATTAATTTATTTACATAAAAAAAATTACAAACCAGTTTTAAAAGAAATGACTGCTCAATTTCCAGAGTTGTCTACAAAAATTGGAACGAAGCAATATGGTTTCAAATATATTTCTAAAATCGTTTCTACTTACAATGAATTAGAAACAGGTGGAATGGCTAGTATAAGTATGAGATAAAAAATATTACACTTTATAATTCTTTGGAATTTGGTTCTTTAGCTTGAATAAAACTCAAGTTAAAGAACCAATTTTTTTTACGTACAATGAAAAAATATCTATCTTTCAGTTCCTATAATTTATAGAATTAACCAAGTTCCAATTTAAATTATTATGATAAAAAATACTATTCAACTATTTATAGCGATTGGCATTCTATTTTTTGCATTTGATATCAATGCTCAAAAAATAGAAGTTGAAGAACTCAAGGCAATGAAAATTCGTAATATTGGTCCAGCAGGAATGAGCGGACGAGTAACGAGCATTGATGTTGTAGAATCGAATACAGATATTATTTATGCTGGAACGGCGTCTGGCGGTGTTTGGCGTTCGACAAGTGGCGGCATTGATTGGAAGCCAATTTTTGATAAACAGCCATTGACTTCGGTTGGTGCTTTGGCGATTCAACAATCTAATCCTGACGTGATTTGGGTTGGAACAGGTGAAGGGAATCCTCGAAATTCTTTCAATTCTGGTGAAGGTATTTTCAAAAGTATCAACGGCGGTCGTACTTGGACACGTATGGGTTTAGAAAAAACTCGTAGTATTCATCGAATTATTATTGATAAAACAAATCCTGATGTAGTTTACGTTGCTGCTGTTGGTTCAGCTTGGGGCGCAAATAAGGAAAGAGGCGTTTTCAAAACAACAAATGGCGGTGAAACTTGGGAAAAGGTCTTATACGTTAACGATCAAACAGGTTGTGCAGATTTGATTATCGACCCAACTAATCCAAATAAATTGGTCGCTGCGATGTGGGAACATTGGCGCAAACCTTGGTTTTTCAATTCTGGTGGCAAAGGTTCTGGCTTGTATGTAACCTACGATGGCGGAAAAAATTGGGAGAAACGCACCAGCAAAGACGGTTTGCCAAAAGGTGATTTGGGTAGAATTGGTTTAGCGGTTGCGCCTTCGAAGCCAAATATTATTTACGCATTGGTAGAAGCGAAAATCAATGGATTATATAAATCAACAGATGGCGGTGTAAAATGGAAGCTAGTTTCTGAAAAGAATATCGGAAATCGTCCATTTTATTATGCAGATATTTTTGTTGACCCAAATAATGAAAACCGTATTTTCAACTTGTATTCTTTAGTTTCTAAAAGTGAAGATGGCGGAAAATCATTCGATGTTATTTTAGAATATGGCGGCGGTGGCGTTCACCCAGATCATCATGCTTTTTGGATTGATCCAAACAATCCAGCATTTATGATTGATGGAAACGATGGCGGTTTGAATATTTCAAGAGATGGCGGAGATACTTGGCGTTTTATTGAAAACTTACCATTAGCACAATATTACCACATCGGAATTGATATGGAAGTACCTTATAATATCTATGGCGGAATGCAAGATAATGGTACTTGGATTGGTCCTTCGGAAGTTTGGAAAGCTGGTGGAATCCGCAATAATGATTTTCAAGAAGTGTTTTTCGGTGATGGTTTCGATTGTATGCCTAGACGAGATAATTCGAGATATGGTTATGCGATGTCGCAAGGTGGAAATTTAGGTTACTTCGATAGAGTTTCTGGAACATCAGAATATATCAAACCTGTTCATCCTGATGATGTGGAATTGCGTTTCAATTGGAATGCGGCATTAGCTCAAAACCCTTATCACGATTGTGGTATATATTATGGTAGTCAGTTTGTGCACAAAAGCATGGATTGCGGTAAATCTTGGGAAATCATTTCTCCCGATTTGACGACCAACGATCCAGAGAAACAAAAACAACTAGAAAGTGGCGGTTTAACGATTGATGCGACAAGAGCAGAAAATTATACGACCATTTTAGCAATTGCGCCAAGTCCAGTGGATGAAAATGTCATTTGGGTTGGAACGGATGATGGTAATTTGCAATTGACAATCGACGGCGGAAAGAATTGGAAAAACTTGGCGGATCGTTTGCCGAGCTGTCCAAAAGGTGCTTGGATTCCTTATATCGAAGTTTCTAAAAAGAACAAAGGAGAAGTTTATGTGATTGTTAATGATTACCGTAGAAATAACTTCAAACCCTACGCTTACAAGTCAACCGACATGGGCGAAACTTGGACGCAAATTGCGGATAGTAAAAAAGTAAAAGGTCATACTTTAGCGATTGTTCAAGATCCAGAAGCACCGAACTTATTGTTTTTAGGAACAGATTACGGTTTGTATTTTACGATTGATGGCGGTGACAACTGGAACAAATGGGACAATGATTATCCATCTGTTCCGACAAGGGATTTGAAAATACATCCTCGTGAGTTGGATTTAGTCGTTGGTACATTTGGTCGTGCGGCTTGGGTGTTGGATGATATTCGTCCTTTGCGAGAGATGGCGCAAACCAACGGAAAAGTTCTAAATCAAGATTTCAGGTTATTTGATGCACCTCCTACTTACTTACACGATTTTCGTTCATACGATGGCGTTCGCTTCACAGCGGATGGACATTTTATTGGTGAGAATGCTGCTCAAGGCGCATTGTTGACAGTTTGGCTGAAAAAAAAGAAGAAAGAGGATAAGTCAAAGGTTGGAACTGAAGGAAAATCTAAGAATGGAAAAGTCAAAAAGACCATAGAAAAAGTGCTTAAAGCAGAAGTCAAGAAGGAGAAAGGCGAGAAAAAATCAAAGAAAGCAACGATTGAAGTTTATAATGCAAACGGCGATAAGGTCAGAACTTTTACTCGCAAGCTGAAAGGCGGCTTAAATCGTTTTACTTGGAACTTGCGTCAAGATGGTATTCGTTATCCATCGTATCGTGAACCAAAGAAAGGAAGTGATAGTCCTAGTGGAAATGAAGTTTTTCCTGGTAAATACAAAATTGTTATGACTTTCGGGAAGCATAAGGATTCGACGATAGTTGATGTTATTCTTGACCCAAATTTAAATGTTTCTGTTGCTGATATGAATGCAAAAGCAGCAATTATGACTGAAATGGAAACGACGGTAACGAAAGCAAAGAAAGCATTTGACAATTTGAAAACAGCTAAGAAAACGATTAAATTAGTGGATGCTCAAATCGTTAATGCACCGGATAGCACACAAAAGGAAATCAAAAATTCAGGTAAAGCAATGAAAGATAGTTTAGATAGCTTGATGGCATTGTTTACTAATCCGCCAAATAAGAAAGGTATTCAGCGTGCACCAAATACACTTAATGGTAAAATATCTGCTGCCATGTATCACTTAGGTAGCTCTGTTGGCAAGCCTGGTGGAAATGCGATTAATGCGAAGAAAAATGCGGAAGCACACACGAAAGAGGTTTTAGAAAAGGTAAATGCCTTTTTTGAAACAGATTGGAACGATTATAAAAAGAAAGTAGAAAGTATTCAATATTCATTGTTTAAAGAAATGAAGACGATTGATTAAAAGAACGGGAAAAATATAAGTTAATTCTGGTTCTTTGAAAAATCCCGTGGAGAAACCATAAATACAAATTTTAGCCTAATTCTAGTTACGGAGTAGACAGTAGGCAGTAGACGGTAGGCAGTTATACCATCTGATAAGCAAACTGCAAACTGCAAACTTTGTAACTATTTCATAATTTTTATAAAAGTTATCAAAAATCATAGGATTTTTCAAAGAACCTTAATTTGAAAGGAAAGGCTTACGATTATTCATCGTAAGC
>CAZMEH010000218.1:0-7988 GCA_964564885.1 uncultured Saprospiraceae bacterium
TTGAACTAGCACCAGAATCTATATTTTTCATAATATCTCTTAGAATGTACATTGGTTTTTCTAAGATAAAATAATTCATATGGTGACCAGCGACAACATATTCTGTAGTATTTCTGGAAGCAGGAATTTTTAAAATATCATCTGTCGCAACGGCAATATCATTGTTGATTCCTTTATAAACCGTATTTCCTATACGCACTAATGCTTTATCCATGAATTTTCCAAACTTAGAATCTCCTTGTGTCAAATACTCCGTCATATCAGCCGCAACAACATGGTATTTGGTTTGTAATAGACCGACTTCGTTTTCGTATAAATTTTTGATAAAGTCGCTATCTCGATTCATTTGACCGAGCGTAGTCGTCAGTTTTTTGGATGTTTTTAAACCATATAGGAAACCGCCAAAATATGCGGTCAATGGTTTAAATACATTCATGGCAAAGGTCAAACCTATGATAGCAAAATTCTGATAATCCACAATTTTACCGAAACGAGAACCGCCATTTGGCGTTCCAAACATGATTAGATTATCAACAAAAGTGTGTCCGCCAAGTGTTTCGAGCATCGTTCTAGTCACCAAACCGCCTAAAGAATGGACAATGATGTCAAAATGCTTTCCATCTTCTGGCAAAATTCCTGCGTTATTTAACTGTGTTTTTAGATTTGTGGCAATTTCTACGATGTCGCTAGTCAGGTTTTCATAATCGAAAGTTAAGACCAAATCGTAGTCAAATTCTTTTTTTGCAAACTCCATTTCTTGGACAGAAGACTTTGTTTCTCCAATAATACCATGAACGAACATCATGATTTTACTAGCTTTTGCAACTTCTGCGGCAAGGTTTGCTTCTTCGTCATAAGAGAAAACACCTTCTTCATTCCAATCACCTTTGCGTAACATAAAGAGCGACTTTCCAGACTTTTTCAACGCCAACTTCATGAAAGCTAATTTGAAAGCTCGTCCTGCGCTTCGAGTTCGTTCACTATCAGGATTATTAGTCGTTTCAACATCAGGAAATTCCTTAATAGTAACTTGCGTATTACCATTTGCATCCTTCTCTACTTCACCAACAGGTATTATAAATTCGCCATCAAACGTAATTGGCAAGATAAATTCATTTTCTGCCAATTCTTCATGAATAGTCATTTCAAGCGGCTCGTTTTGTAGATTTCGCTCGCCTTGAATATTATTAAAAACTAAAATACTCTTGTCTTCCGTACTTCGTGTTCCAGAACCGAAATTGATAATCGAAGTTGTTTCATCATTAAAAATCTCTGGCAATAAATTGGTATTATCGGTACTTCGTGTCTTCGCATTCGTTGCCATTAAGCCAATATCAGCTTTCAGTGATGAATTTGGCTTAATCGTAATTTTACCATTAAGCAAGGAAACAGACGATTTTCCAATGTCGTTTTTATGTCGAGTAACATTGAGTTCTAAAACCTTTGTACGCCACTCTGCCGGACGATTACGCCTCCTAATAGCTCGAAAATCACCAGAACTACGTAATGAAACAATTTTTTTCTCGATTCCAGATTGTTCCAATTTGATGTCATCTATTTTTTCATTGCTAATGAATACCTTGAAAAAATCTTTATCAAAATCAACGCTATCGTCTTCAATATATAATGCACCTATATCATAAATCAATTCTTTTGCCTCAGCAGGAACAAGTTTGTTTTCGATTTTTGAAATGCTATAATCTTCGTCCATATAAAGGACGGCTACGTGCATTGGTTTGCGCATATTATTGCGTACATAAATATTATATGGAATGTCTCGCCAATTGTTATTGCTGTCTTTTTTATATTGAAAATTTAGAAACTCACCAATGTGTTCGGTTGTTTGCTTGTTCTCATCAATCGTTTCTACAATGATTTCCACATCATCATCACTAATCGTTGTTTTAGGATTATTCACATGAAAAGTACGTTCCCAGTGTTCTATTTTTAGCAAATTATCAATAATATATTCAACCGTATCTTCGGATAATTCTTTCACTCCGTGTATTAATTCATCATTCTTATTGTGATGAATAGCAATTTGTTCTTTGCTTATTTTTAAAATATAATTCGCTGCATCTTTATCTGCTGTAATGCCAATGAGCGCACTAGGTTTGTAAAAACGCTTGAAAGTTGCAACATCAGCAGACGAACCTCCTAGCCAGATATAAACCGATGGGTTGGGCAAAAACGAAATTTCTGCTTCTAAACTTAAATCGGTCGCTACTTCCGCAATCATCGAAACAGAAGAATAGTTTAAATGAACATTATTAATATTTCCAGTTGTTAATACATCGCTTTCACCTTTTTTATAAACATTGACCGTGATTTTACTAAAATCAATCGCATCTGTCGGCAAGCCATGAACCGCACCTTGCTCAAAAAACCATTGTCTTTTACTTGATGTATATAATAAAGGTATTCGATTAGAAAGCTCAGACGCATCGCCTGTAATGAATTGTTTGTTTACATCAAAAAAGCCGATCGGCTCAAATTGTGGCGTTTGGCGAGAGGAATACTTTTTAATAAAACTTCGGACTTGAACAAACAAGTCGTTATAAGAAACATAATTATCTTTTTTCAAAACACTCAACAATGAAGAAGAAAACGCACCACGATGATTTGGCGTTTCCCAAGCTACTTCTTCTCTATCACAAGAAGCCAATAGAATATGTTCCCGCTTAGGAATCTTGATTTCATTCGTTTCTGTTTGCATTCTACTATAAAAACCTTTGTAATAAGTCGCTAAATCTCTCGATTTCGTGTGTCCAGAAGTGAAACGGCTTTTGCCTAAAGTATAATGCTCCACAGAGCGAGTTGCTGTTCCAGAATGACAAGAATCTAAAATCACAATAATCGTTATGCCTTCTTTGACGCTAGAAATCATAGCCGCCAATTCCTTGTCTGCAATATCAAAACCGTTATCCAAACGGCTATCATAGCAAACCATAGTTTGGTCTTTATCCTTTGCATCATATTTTAGAAAATCATCTGCGCTATTCAATTGAGAACCATGACCAGAGTAATTGAAAATCACCGTATCACCAGCTTTTGGCGCATGAATCAGCTTACTTTCAAAATTGTCAATGATGTTTTGATAAGTCGCTTGCTCATTAAATAACTTGGTAATAACAGGCTGTAGGGTAGGATAGGAGCTGGCTAAAAAGGCAGAAAAATCTTGAATATCATTGACACAACCTTTTAAGCTGCCAACTTTTGAATCTGGGTGATATTTATTAATTCCAATCAAAAGGGCATGTAACTGTGGCATATTGTTGAGTGTTTATAGTTTTAGGTGAAAGAAAACTAAAGCTATAAATTTTTGAGCAGTCTTTCAAGAAAAGACGTAAAACAGTAAAAGTATATTTTGTAAATAACAAAAGGGAATAAGCAATATTAGCTTGTTCCCTTCTTGTTTTGTGATGAATAATCAATCAAAAATTTTACGGTACAATCCAATGCGATCTTGTTCCATTGTTTCTCGCATGAAATGTATCTAACCTTCAAAACAAGGTAGCAAGCTACCTTAGACGAGTATTAAACAACTTTTGAAACAGTGTATTAAACCTGTTCGCCTACTTAATGTCTTTCTTGTAAAATATCAACAATGTCTTTCAATCCAACATTTTTATATTCCAACAAAACCATCAAGTGATACATTAAATCAGCGCATTCACTTTTAAATAAATCATCATTATCATCCTTTGCTTCAATGACCACTTCAACCGCTTCTTCTCCAACTTTTTGCGCAATTTTATTAACGCCTTTTTTGAATAAAGAACTCGTATAAGATTTGTCTGATGGATTCGTTTTACGCTCGTGAATAATCTCACCAAGCATATTTAAAAACTGAATATCCGCTACATTTTCTTCTTTAAAACAAGTATCTGCACCTGTATGACAAACTGCGCCAACAGGATTAACTTTGATTAAAAGCGTGTCGTTGTCGCAATCCAATTTTATGTCCACGACATTCAAAAAATTACCCGAAGTTTCGCCTTTTGTCCAAAGCCGTTGTTTGCTTCGACTAAAAAAAGTAACTCGCTGCTCCGCCTTCGTTTGCTCAAAAGCCGCTTCATTCATATAACCTAACATCAAGACTTTTTGCGTCACCGCATCTTGAATAATCACAGGAACTAGCCCGTTTCCTTTATTAAAATTGATGTTCATATTCTTGTTTTGGGCGAACGGCGAACGGCTGACGGCGCACGGTTTTATTCCGTCCGCCGTTCGCCGTCAGCCGTCAGCCGATTCCTAAATCCTAATTGCAATTCCTTGACTCTTCAAATATCTTTTCAAATCTGGAATATCTATTTCTTTAAAATGAAAAATACTAGCCGCCAATGCCGCATCCGCTTTTCCATTATTGAAAACATCCACGAAATGTTCCATCGTGCCAGCACCGCCCGAAGCAATCACAGGAATACTTAACGCCTCCGAAATTGCCGCTGTGATGTCAATCGAGTAACCATTTTTTGTGCCGTCGCCTTGCATCGAAGTCAACAGGATTTCACCTGCGCCACGTTCTTGCGCTTCCTTTGCCCAAGCTACCGCATTCAAAATAGTTGGCTTTCGTCCGCCATGCGTAACAATTCGCCATTCGCCATCAATGATATTCGTATCCAAACCCAAAACCACGCATTGCGAACCAAATTGCAATGCTAATTCATTCAATAAATCAGGATTTCGCACCGCAGCCGAATTGACCGAAATCTTGTCTGCACCTGCATTCAAAAGTGCCTCCACATCTTCGACGCTACTGATTCCGCCACCGACGGTAAAAGGAATATTCACACCTTTTGCTACTTTTTTGACGAGTTCAACTAGTGTTTTTCGTTTTTCTACAGTTGCCGTAATATCTAAAAAGACCAATTCATCTGCGCCTTGTTCCGCATAAATTTTGCCCAATTCCACTGGGTCACCCGCATCACGCAAATTGATAAAATTCACGCCTTTGACCGTTCGACCATTTTTTATATCCAAACAAGGAATTATTCGTTTTGCTAACATTTTTTTTGTTGGCGCCCGGTAGACGGCGCACGGCACACGGTATAAAATCCGTGCGCCGTGAACCGTGCGTCGTGCATCGTTCACTAATAATTTTGCAAATCCTCCAACGAAATTCGACCTTCATAGAACGCCTTTCCGAAGATAGCGCCATGCAATCCCATTTTTTCAATTTCTTTTAAATCATTCAAATTAGCAACTCCGCCACTTGCAACAATTTTTAAATCAGAAAAACGATTTTGCATGCGTTGATACAAATCCATTGATGCGCCTTGCAGCATTCCATCTTTGGCAATATCTGTGCAAATCACATATTCAACGCCTACTTCAATATAACCCTGAATAAAATCCATCAAAGAAACATCCGTCGTTTCTTGCCAGCCATGCACCGCAACTTGTTCCTCTTTCACATCGACGCCTAAAATGATGCGTTCACCGCCAAATTCCTTTATCCATTCCAAAAATACCGAACGATTTTTAATCGCAATACTTCCGCCTGTGATTTGATTGACACCAAATGAAAAAGCTTTTTTGGCTTCGGCAGTTGTTCGCAAACCGCCACCGAAATCAACTTTGAGCGAAGTGTTTTTACAAATATTTTCCAAAACTGACCAATTTTGAACAGCTCCTGCTTTCGCTCCATCCAAATCGACAACGTGCAAATACTCGATTCCTGCGCTTTCAAATTGCTGTGCTATTTCCAACGGATTAGCATTGTATATTTTCTTTTGCTGGTAATCGCCTTGCGTCAATCGGACGCATTGACCATCTATTATATCTATCGCTGGTATTAATTTCATTAAATCGGGTTTTATTTTAAAAGTCATCAGACGAGTTTTTGTTAAATTTATCAGTTCAAATTTGGGTTAATCGGTTATATATTTCACTCGTTTGATGACTAATCTTAAATTCTTATCTTAATTTATAATTCCAAAAAATTCTGAATAATCTGCTCACCAACTTTCGCACTTTTCTCTGGATGAAATTGCGTAGCGTAAAAATTATCTTTGTTTAATGCGGCGCAATATTCGGTTACGTAAGTAGTATTGGCTATCGAAAATTCATTTTTAGGCACATAATAACTATGTACGAAATAAGTATAATCGCCTTCGTTTACGTTTTTAAATAACGGACTTTTGACCGATTCCAATTGATTCCAACCAATTTGAGGGACTTTGAAACGCTGCCCATTTTGCTCGTTTTGAAAACGAACCACATTCAAATCAAAAATTCCTAAGCAATCCGTATCGTTCTCTTCCGAATGTTTGCACATCAATTGCATACCTAAGCAAATCCCAAGAAATGGCTGTTTCAGGTTTGGCAATACCTTTTCTAGTTGGTATTGTTTCAAATATTTCATTGCAGTACTTGCTTCGCCCACGCCTGGGAAAATCACTTTATCCGCTTTTTGAATCTCCTCAATATCATTCGTCAAGTGACCTTGAACGCCCAAACGTTCTAAGGCGTATAAGACAGATTGAACGTTTCCTGCGTTGTAATTTATAATTGCTGTTTTCATAAGTTTGCGGTTCAAGGGTCGGACGCCTCAAAGGCGTCCGACCCTTATTTCGTTATAAAACGCCTTTGGTTGATGGCAAATCGGTGTTTCCTGCTTCTCGTTGTTTTGCCATTTTGATGGATTTTGCGACAGCTTTGAAAATTGCTTCGATTTTGTGATGCTCGTTTTTGCCTTCCGCTTTGATGTTTAAATTACATTTTGCAGTATCTGAGAATGATTTAAAAAAGTGATAAAACATCTCTGTTGGCATATCTCCGATTTTCTCCCGAGTAAAATCCGCTTCCCAAACCATCCATGGCCGACCCGAAAAGTCAATCGCAGCTTGCGCCAAAATATCATCCATTGGCAACAAAAACCCGTAACGCTCAATGCCTCGTTTATTACCTAATGCGTTCAAAAAAGCTTCGCCTAATGCCAAAGCAGTATCTTCAATCGTGTGGTGTTCGTCAATATGCAAATCACCTTTTGCGATAATTTTCAAATCTGTTTGAGAATGTTTACCGAGTTGGTCAAGCATGTGATCAAAGAAACCTAAGCCCGTTTGACAATCTGTTTTTCCCGTTCCGTCCAAGTTGATTTCAATCAAAATATCCGTTTCCTTCGTCGTTCGTTGAAGCGTAGCCGTTCGGTCTGGCAGACTTAGCAATTGATAAATATCATCCCAATTATCTGTTTTCAAAACAATTGACGCTTCTACATTTTGACCTTTCACGAGATGGTCATCAGAAATATCTAAGGCTTTTCCAATCATAATACCTTTTGCGCCTAAGTTCTTCGCCAAAAGCATATCCGTCAACCTATCGCCCAAAACGAAAGAATTTGCCAAATCATAATCGCCATTTATATATTCGCCTAATAAACCTGTATTCGGTTTACGAGTTGGTGCATTGTCTTTTGCAAAAGTCCTATCAATGAAGACATTTTTAAAAACAACACCTTCGTTTGCAAAGGTTTTCATCATTAGGTTATGCGGTTTCCAAAAGGTTTCTTCTGGATAAACGGCTGTTCCTAAACCGTCTTGATTGGTTATCATCACCAATTCAAAATCAAGTTCTTGAGCGATTTTCACCATATTGAAAATCGCTTTTGGATAAAATTCAAGCTTTTCAAAACTATCAACTTGATAATCCGTCGGCGGCTCTATTATTAATGTACCATCTCGGTCGATGAATAGGACTTTTTTCATTTTTATAGATTGTTGAAATTGCTATGATTGCTGAATCTTTGTCAATTATCGATTAAGGGTGTTAAAAAACCGTGCCGCACCTAAAGGCGCTGTATTAGCTTTTTTTTGCACTTTTTCTACAAACCGTGCCGCAGCTCTGCCGCTAATATTGTGCTTTTACAGCAGCAGAGCTGCGACACGGTTTGTAGAAAATAATAGAGCTATAAAAATATAGCACCTTTAGGTGCGGCACGATTTCTAACAATAAATATCACATAACAGCCTTAATTGTCAATT
>CAZMEH010000219.1:0-1533 GCA_964564885.1 uncultured Saprospiraceae bacterium
ATTGTTTTGTCGAGAAAAACCGACGATTTGTAAAGATTTTATAGAATGTAATCAGATAATGTATTAAATTTAAAACAATAATAAAAAATACCTTGTTCTAATAATTGTTATTCATTAATCAAAACTTAAAATCCAATGGAAATATTAGACTTAATAGGCGGACCAATGATTGGTTTTATCATCCTCGCTTTTTTTCTGATTAGTGCAGGCTTATTCACTGTGAAGCAACAAACTGCCGTTTTAGTAGAGCGACTTGGAAAATTCAGATCTGTACGTCATTCTGGTTTACAAATGAAAATACCTTTCATTGACCGTATTGCTGGTCGTGTTAGTTTAAAAATTCAGCAATTAGATGTAATGGTAGAAACTAAGACGAAAGATGATGTTTTCGTTAAATTAAAAGTTTCTGTTCAATTCTTTATCTTAAAAGATGCTATTTATGACGCATTTTATAAGTTAGACAATTCTCATGACCAAATTACATCTTATGTATTTGATACGATTCGTGCGGAAGTTCCCAAGATGAAATTAGATGATGTTTTCGTAAGAAAAGATGATGTTGCTATCGCTATTCGTCGTGAATTGGAAGAAGCAATGCGTGAATATGGTTACGGAATTGTGAAAGCATTAGTAACGGATATCGATCCTGATCAAGCTGTAAAACATGCGATGAACCGTATTAATGCAGCTGAACGCGAGAAAGTTGCTGCTGAATATGAAGCAGAAGCGGAGAAAATCCGTATTGTTGCTAAAGCAGAAGCGGAAGCGGAAAGTAAGCGTTTACAAGGTCAAGGTACTGCAAATCAGCGTCGTGAAATTGCTAAAGGTTTAGAAGATTCTGTTCATATTTTGAACCAAGTTGGTATCAATTCGCAGGAAGCATCAGCGTTAATCGTTGTTACTCAGCACTATGATACGCTTCAATCAATGGGCGAAAACGTAAATAGTAACTTGATTTTATTACCAAATTCTCCATCAGCTTCGGCTGATATGTTGACTAATTTGACAGCTTCTTTTGTTGCGTCAAAACAAATTGGTGAGCAAATGTTAGATGCAGAAAAGCAGAAAAAATTAAGGTAATAGTAGGCAGCTAAAATGTTTAAAAAAAGAGTTACCAGAATTTATCTGGTAACTCTTTTTTAGTTTTAATTCAATTCTTTATTACTGAACTTGTTTAAAAACTCACTGCTAATCTCTTGACAAACCATTGATATTGCAATACTTCAGCTATTTTTATTTCTTTTTTCAACCTTGAATTATTGTTACTTTCTGTAATCACTAAGGGTATATTATTTGAATTCAATAGTTTGAAAATTTTAATATAATCACTAGATGTTTCCATTGAAACCTTTTTACGTTTCTTTTTATAAAATTTTATCGCATCAGGACCTTTATTCGCCCTAATAAATTCAGCAAAAATAATCTCTGAATAATATACTTTTCGCCGCCAAAGCAGAAAAAGATAGAAAACAATTATATGAGATTTATAAAACGTATTAGAATTAATTGCATAGAAAATTAGAATGAAGCTAA
>CAZMEH010000220.1:0-2477 GCA_964564885.1 uncultured Saprospiraceae bacterium
CGATTCGTACTGATCCTATTGGTTCAGGTTTCTTTACGCCTTCGGACTTTGATAACGATGCAAATATTCTATATACGCAGGCTGCAGGAAACGGTAGTTATTTCCGATGGGAAGTTAAAAACTTAGGTAGTAATGAAGGTCAAACAGTTAGTGTTAATTCATTTAATGGTTTTGTAACGCACGTCTATGCTTCTGATAATGTAGCAAATCGTATTTATCTAGGCTCTACATCAGGTCGTATTCGACGAATGAACAACGCAAACGTAGGAACTAATGTAGCTGGAGTAGCGATTGATATTCCAACAAACGGAAATGTTTCTTGTATTGTAGAAGCACCAGGAGATGCTAGTCACTTGATTGCGACACTTTCTAATTATGGTGTAAATAGTGTTTGGGAATCTAAAAATGGTGGTACAAGTTGGAATAGTATAGAAGGTAATTTACCAGATGTTCCAGTAAACTATGTTGTTTTTCATCCATATGATGACGATCAAGTACTTATCGCAACAGATGCAGGAGTTTGGGTGACAGAAAATATTGATGGTAGTAATACACAATGGGATGTTGCTTCAACAATGCCAGTTGTAAGAACTGATATGCTTCAAATTCGTTCTTCTGATGGATTGATTTCAGCAGGTACGTATGGTCGTGGTGTATTTTCAACAGATTTTCTTTCTCCTACAGCGATTGTTGAAATGAGGTCTGACAGAGTTGGGTATTTGAATAGTCCTCCAACTTTTAGTGCCTCAGCAGTTAATGCTCAAAAATGGTCTTGGGACTTTGGAGACGGAACAAGTTCTGCGCTTGTAGAACCTTCACATACTTATAATGCAATCAATACTTATGATGTATCATTAACGGTTAATGATACTTTATCAGAAGATGATATTATTAAAATATTACCAGATAGAGCGGTTCCTTATACCACAGAATCAGCTATCTATGGTGGTAACTTTGATGAATACGACGAAGATTTTGGTGTAGATTTAATTACAGGAACAGGTTGGGATAAAGGTGTTTCAACTATTTTTGCAAAAGATGGCGCACATAGTGGTAGTTCTGCTTATGTAACAGGTATTAATGATCAATATTACGAACATAATACAGAATCTTATCTTTATACACCAAACTTTGACTTGAGCGAACCAGCAATTTATGAATTTAAATTTTGGGGAAAATACAATATTCAAGAAGGCTTTGATGGTTTTCAAGTAGAATACTCATTGGATAGAGGTCAATCTTGGTCTCAGTTAGGAATTCGGAGAAACGATGTTGATGAAGATTTGAACACTTGGTACAATTATACGAGTAGTAGTAATTTGACCGCATTTATTGACGGTTCTTCTTACTTTACAGGCTATCAGCCAGTTTGGAAAGAATTTAAAACTGATTTGAATGATTTAGTTGGAAATGCTAATGTTGCTTTCCGTTTTGCATTCAAATCAAATGCAACAAATCGCCAGCAAGGTGTAGCGGTTGATGATGTGCAGGTAACGAAATATACGGATATTTTAGAAACTGTCCTACGTTCATTTGAAGGAGACTTCAAAACACCTTCTTCTTCTGAAGTTATTTTAAGTTGGACAACTCAACCAGAATATCTATGTAAAGGGTTTACTTATTTTATTTCTGAGAATGGAAAAGAGTTTACCGAAGTGCCGGCAATTATAGGTGGACAAGGAAGTACAGCAGATTTATCTACTTATGCAACCGAAGTATTCAACAGAAATAAAAATGTGTATTACTTCAAGTTGAAAGTGATTAACTTTGATGATACTTACTTCATGTCTGATATTGTAGTGGTGAATAGAGAAGGTTCTGATACAGATTTAGATATTAAAGTGTTCCCTAATCCAATAGGTGATCAGTTTAGTATTTCCTTTAATCAAGCATTGGAACAAACAACGAAGGTATTTCTTTATGATGCTGCTGGAAAATTAGTTTCATACGACGAAGTTGTACCAGGTCAAGTATTTACTGAAATACAAACGGCTAAATTACAAAATGGTGTTTACATCATTGTGCTTGAATCAGGTGATGATAGAGTAGTGAGAAGAGTAATGAAATTAGATTAGTGTAGTTAGCAGTAAATAGTTGACAGTTAGCACAGTTAGCATAACTTATTGATTTTCAATTTTTAAATTGAAATATAGTGGTCAGTTATTTATAGATTAAATCACTAGTTCGATTTTACGAATGTAGATTTACGATTTTAGATTGTTCTAATTTGCAGGAGTTGAATTGTTTTAATAAAAAGGACTTACAAACTAATTGGTTTGTAAGTCCTTTTTGTTTGGTATTTATTACCTTTGGAGCGGTGTGTTTTTATTATAAATCACTGCAATCTGTTATAATCAAAAAAAGAAAAATTAAACACAAGAATGAGCGAAAACCATAAGAAACAATTAGAACAACAACTCTGGAATATTGCGAACACGCTGAGAGGTAAAATGAATGCGGATGAATAAAAGCTTGTC
>CAZMEH010000221.1:0-3529 GCA_964564885.1 uncultured Saprospiraceae bacterium
AAAAAAATTAAGAGATATAGGCTTCAGTATTGAAGGTATTCCTGATTATTATAACCCAACAATGACTTATGCTTTATGCTTTTACGAGGGCATTTGGTATTTTGGTGTTTCGATTAGAAACAATAACGCATGGCATAAACACAAACAAAAACCATGCTCATTCAGTAACTCAATAGGTATAAATATTGCCAAAGCTCTTGTCAATATTGCAGCAAAGGCAAACAAAGAGAAAAAGCTATTAGATGCATGTTGTGGTGTTGGTACAATAATGTTAGAAGCCTGTTTTGCAGGGAATGACATGGAAGGCTGCGACATTAACTGGAAGATATGTAGACAAGCACGAGAAAATATTGCTCACTTCAATTATACTGCAAATATATATCGCTCTGATATAAAAGACATTAGCAAAAGATATGATGCGGCAATTATTGACCTTCCATATAATTTGTTAAGTAGCGCAACTGATAACGATATTTTACACATTATTGAGTCAACCGCAGCAATTACCGATCGACTGGTTATTGTATCTACCTCCGATATTACCAATTTAATTGATAACACCGGATTTAAAATATCAGATTATTGTAGCGTTAGTAAAAGAGGAAAGACCAAGTTCGCTAGAAAAGTATGGGTTTGTGAAAGGGTAGGGTAGTGGAAGGAAAGCTCTTAATATAAACTTAAGTACTTTGACAAATTTTTTCACCTACTGCTTTATTTTGTCAGTAATTGATAATCAAAATATTATTGTCTGACTTCTCTCAGTGCCTAGTACTCGGGATGGTTCGACTTCTGTCTTCTTACCTAAACAGGTTAATTGCGCATTACAAAATTAAATAATTTCACTATTAAAAACATAAGAAAATATGAAAATTACAGCACTAACTTCATGCTGCGTAGATTTTTTTCCAGAACAAAATAAAATCTACGTTGGAGGAAATTCACTAAATTTTGCAACGCAATGCAAAATACTAGGTATTGATAATGTTTGTGTCGTTGGTGCGATTGGAAATGATACGTTCGGGAAATTAATCGAAAATCATCTTGATAAAGAAAAAATAAATCGCAAACATTTAAACCGCATACAAGAGCCAACAGCATCAAATAAAATTTTTATAGACGATAAAGGAGATAGATACTTTAAGGCTGATAGTTGGAATGGAGGTGCTTTTGATGTTTTCAGATTATCAGAAAATGATTGGAATTATATTGCGGATAGTAGAATTATAGCAATGCCCGCAGGAGACCCTAATCTAAAGGAATTACTAAAAAGAAGAAATAATAAACAATTAATTGTTATTGACTTTTTAGATTATTTTGGGTTAGAATATATTGAGCAATTGATCGATAGCATTGATATTGTTTTTTTAAGTGCCAAAGAAAAAATGTTAGATGACCTAAGCGCACTATCTGCGAAGTCTGGAAAAATGATAGTTGCAACTTTAGGTGCTAAAGGGAGTTTTGCTTTTTTTGAGAACAGTTCGTATTATCAAGAAGCGGTCAAAGTTGATGAAATTATTGATACAACAGGATGCGGTGATGCTTTTCAAGCAGCATTCAGTATTGAATGGATTAGTACAAGAGATGTAAGAAAATCGTTAAATGCTGGCTCTATTGCTGCAAGTAAAGTTTTAGGATTTATGGGCAGCGTAAAATGAACTAATTGAAAAACAGCTCACCCTTACCAATATAAACGTTAGTTCGAGCAAGGACAGGATATTCAAATCAAAAGCCTGTTTCCAATTAAGGAAGCAGGCTTTTGAAAATAAATTTTGGTTCTTTGAAAAATCCCGTGATAAAATATTTTTCGTAGAAAAAAACGCCTTGCCGTCTGCCGTCAATCGTTCGCCGTCTGCCGATTTCTGAAACTTCCACGGTATTTTTCAAAGAGCCATAAACATAAACAATGCAAGCTCTAACAACTAGCCTAATTTCTATTATTAGACTAAACATTTAAACTAATAAGCTGTTATTTGATTTTAATATTGAAATATTGTATTTTTGCACTCGTTTTGAGTTTAGGAAATTTGAAACAACGATTTACATAAAAATTAAATAAAAATCGGTTACTTGACTATATATCAATAACCAATAAATCTAAGTATCATGGAAGCAGTGGCACCATACTTAAAGTATAAAGTAAAAGACCTTTCTCTTGCAGAGTGGGGCAGAAAAGAGATTGAATTAGCGGAAGCTGAAATGCCAGGTCTAATGGCATTGAGAGAGCAATATGGCGAGTCGAAGCCATTAGCTGGTTCTCGTATTGCTGGATGTTTGCACATGACTATTCAAACGGCTGTTTTAATTGAAACATTGGTTGAGTTAGGTGCGGATGTAACTTGGTCTTCTTGTAATATTTTCTCTACACAAGACCACGCAGCAGCAGCAATGGCAGCAGCAGGAATTCCTGTTTTTGCTTGGAAAGGTATGTCTGAGGAAGAATTCAACTGGGCAATTGAGCAAACTATTTTCTTCGGTGAAGATCGTAAGCCATTGAATCTTATTTTGGATGATGGTGGTGATTTGACGAACATGGTTTTGGACAATTATCCAGAATTGGTTCCTGGTCTTAAGGGATTGAGTGAAGAAACGACAACTGGAGTACACCGTTTGTATGAGCGCATGCTAAAAGGAACACTTCTTATGCCTGCTATCAACGTGAATGACTCTGTTACTAAGTCTAAGTTTGATAACAAATACGGTTGTAAGGAAAGTTGTGTTGATGCGATTCGTCGTGCAACAGATGTAATGATGGCTGGTAAAGTAGCTGTTGTTGCTGGTTATGGTGATGTTGGTAAAGGTTCTGCGGCTTCATTGCGTGGTGCTGGTGCTAGAGTTATCGTTACTGAGGTTGACCCGATTTGTGCGCTACAAGCTGCCATGGACGGTTTTGAAGTGAAGCGTATGATTGATGCTGCGCCTAGAGCGGACATCATCGTTACCGCAACTGGTTGTAAAGATATTCTTGCAGCAGAACATTTCAAGGTAATGAAAGATAAAGTTATCGTTTGTAATATCGGTCACTTCGATAATGAAATCGATATCACTTGGTTGAATGATACTTACGGCGATACTAAAATTGAAATCAAACCACAAGTAGATAAGTACACTATTGATGGTAATGATATTCTAGTATTAGCGGAAGGTCGTTTAGTAAACTTGGGTTGCGCAACTGGTCACCCGTCTTTCGTCATGTCTAATTCTTTCACTAACCAAGTGCTTGCACAATTGGAATTGTGGAACAATAACGATAAGTACGAAAACAAGGTTTACACTTTGCCTAAGCACTTAGATGAAGAAGTAGCACGTTTGCACTTAGCAAAAATTGGTGTTGAATTGGAAACATTGAGCCAAGACCAAGCTGACTATATTAATGTACCTGTTAAAGGGCCATTCAAACCAGAGTACTACCGTTACTAGATCGAATTTAGAAGAAAGATGAAAGAAGAGAGCGCAGAGAGTTTTATTTTTTGACTTCTTTATCTTATAGCTCTAAGCTAACTTCTTATAAAAAGACACTTGAGAGTTTGAT
>CAZMEH010000222.1:0-3200 GCA_964564885.1 uncultured Saprospiraceae bacterium
AGTAAATCTTCCACCCTTTCTTGAGTAGTTGGATTAAATTTATTTTCCGATTCAAATTGATTATTAATTATTGAAATAGGTAAATTTTTAGGCATCACCCACATGCCCATGTGCATCAAAATACTAGCAAGATGAGTGAGTCCTATTAAATTTCCTGCTTTCCCTTGTGCCACGCCGATTATCGCTGCTTGCTTTTCAGGAAAAGTTTTTCCAAAATCAGCCGTCGAGATTATATCTATGAAGTATTTTAAAACGCCCGCAAAACTTCCATTATACTCAGGTGTGATAAATAGAATTTTTTGAGTAGGGATAAAATACTTTGAACGAATCTCGTTGGCATAGTTCGATGTACTTTCGTAAGCAGGAGTATTTAGTTTTTCAAAATTCACCGCTGCTAAATCCAATAACAAGACTTTTTCATCAGTCATTTTTTGTAGCAAAATTTCGACGGATTTTGCTACTTTGAGTGTCATACTATTTGGTCTGTTGGTGGATGCTATGATGGTTATCATTTATATTTATTTTTTCCTTTTGAGCTTTAAAATAATCAGGTTGCCAAGCTAAATCTCCGAAAATAACTCGAAAACGGTCTTTCCAAGTGCGACATTTTTTGACATCTTTCCAGATGTTTTTGTATTCGATAAAATTGATTGTGATAGGATTGTTGGAGTGAATGTTTTTAGTCAATCCATAAACCACTTTTTCTTCTTCTCTTTGGAAAGTACCGAATATTTTATCCCAAATAATCAACACACCGCCATAGTTTTTATCCAAATATTTTTGGTTTGAACCATGATGAACTCGGTGTACAGAAGGTGTGTTAAATATTTCGTCTAACCAGCCTAATTTCACAATGCGTTCCGTATGAATCCACGTCTGATACTGTGCAACAAATATCAAAGCAACGACCGCTTGAAAAGGCGAAAAACCAATCAAAATCATCGGTATTAAAAATATCCATTCAATCGCACTTTCGATGATACTTAATCGCATGGAAACCGTCAAATTATAATCTTCTGAAGAATGATGCACGCTATGGTTTGCCCATAAAATTCGATGTTCGTGTTCGATACGGTGCATCCAATAATAAGTGAAATCTGCCACAAGGAAAGCCAAAGCCCAAGTCCAGCCATTGATTGAAACCTCGAAAGGAGACAACCAGTGAAAAGGCATTAAACAAATGACGCCAACCGCTCCAAAAGCTGTTTTTTCTAATAATTGTCCGAAAATAAAAATGGCAATATTTGCAAAACTATCTTTCCATCGACGCTCTTTAGAAGTAAATAAATCTAAGGCAATCTCGATAATGATTAATGTTAAATTGAAGATGAAAAAATACGCAACATATTGCATGATAGGTGTATCCTCAAATAATCTTATAAATTCACTGAAACTCATAATTTTAAATCTTAAAATGTATTTTTAAATATTGTGCATCACTGTCAGACGGGTCGTCGATGACGAGAACTAATTTTTTAGTTTCTAATTCATCAATGATAAAAACGATTTCGCCTGCTTCATTTTTTTTGGATAAATAAATCCGTTTCTTTTTGGCATTCAATCGCCAATTACCTGCTTCGAATTTTCCTTCGGAAACACTGTCAAAGGTTAAGTCAGACTTCAAGTAGATGTAATCATTTTTTTCGTTTTCAGCAGGAGCTTCCGAGAAAAAATAAACTTTATACACCTCTAGTTTCCACTTTTTAGAGAGGTTTTGAATCGTAATATTAGAACTTTCGGAAGTAGTAATAAGGTGATTTTTTGTGGTGTTAAATTGCATACTTACCACTAATAACACCATGGTCGTCATTTTAAATAAGGTTATCATTGTTCATTTTTTTTTCTGGTAAAAAGTAGAGTAGCCATGAAAGCCAAAGCAAATTAGTTAAGTCCCAAAGTGTTCCGTCTCCTTGGAAAACTGCCCAAACGGAGGGCAGTTTATAGAAACCGATTAACCCTAAAAATCCTAAATACCAATACTTGTCAAATTGATAACTATCTCTATCTCTGTAATTATTCATACGACAAAGGTAAGCAGCTAAAAGACGAGTTCTTTGTCCGTTTTGGACATTATCATTTCACTGGAATATAAATTTCGGTAAGTAATTTTTCCGTAGGCGTGTCTTCCTCATCGTTCAAGAAAAACTCTAAAGTCGGTAAGTCTACCATTTCTAAGTTCACATCTACCATCCATTGTGCGTAAATTTTATGATAGGTATCTGCGGAAGATTCATGCGAACCTAAGTGAACAAACTTAGCGTACTTTTGAGATTGATGGGGCTTTATTTTGAAAAGTCCTTCGGGAGGAGTGGAGAGTGGTTCATTCAAAATGACGGCTACATTATAGCGACAATTAATGGTTTCACTAATGTCATTATCGTCTAATATTTCTGCAAAAAAAATCGTGTCATCAGTCAAAAGTTGTTTCTTGAGTGCGTAGTTGACGAGCATTTCCCAAGTTTCTTTGACCGCTTTTAAGTTTTCATAGTTTCCTCGATGTTCTAAATATAAAACGTCGAATGAAGGTAATATTTCGATTTCAAAAGTTAGCTTTTCTCTTTCAATTTCTTGCGCTGAAAAGGTTTGACGAGTAATATTTCTCATCACATCATTGCTATTTCTAAACACGGAAGGCGCACAATTGAATTTGTTTTTGAAGGCTTTGCTAAACGCTGCCACATCACTAAATCCTACTTCAAAGGCAATATCAGAAATACTACTATCGGAGTATTTTAGAAATTCTGCTGCTTTTTCCAAGCGGATTCTTTTGACATATTTCCCAATCGTTTCGTGGTGAAGTGCCTCAAAAATTCGATTGATATTTCGATAAGAATAAAGGGAAATAGCTTCTACTTTTTCAATATTAACTTCTTCCTTAAATTGCTTATCCAGATATTCTAATAACTTTTTATATCGATCTAATTGCGTCTCGTTTTTCATCTTTTTTTTACAAAGTTCGATTTTTTTTGACTTTAATCCTTGTTCGTTTTGGACAGAATTTTTGGCTCTTCGGTGAATTTAGTGGAAGTTTCAATAATCGGCTGACGGCAAACAGCTTGCCACAATTTCTCGTGGGCAAACGGCAAACGGAAAGTGTTTTTCGTTAAGATTTTCTTATGAAAATCATGTTTCCACTAAATTCCTCTAAGAGCCGAATTATTTTGTTAGTGCCTTAATTCATAAGTGACTACGGTACATTT
>CAZMEH010000223.1:0-8495 GCA_964564885.1 uncultured Saprospiraceae bacterium
GGAGTAACTAAAGCGGTCAATATTAACAAATTTGCAAAAAATATTATTCTTATAAATACCTCAAGAGGAAAAGTTGTAAAGACAACTTCACTTATCAATGGCTTGAAAAATGGTAAAATAAAAGGAGCTTGTTTGGATGTTTTTGAAAACGAAAAACCGCACCTTTTTACTGAAAATGAACATAAAACATATGATGAATTATATACATTTGACAATGTTATTATGACGCCTCACGTTGCTGGTTGGACGGTAGAATCATTAGAAAGATTAGCTAGAACCGTCTTAGAAAAGATACTGAGAAATATTTAATTTTATAAAATAAGCTTTCCGTTTTATGAAATTCGTAAAATAAATAGTAATATATTTTAATATCCTCATTTTGTTAAAATTAAAAAGCTTTGTCTTTTAATATACTTAGGATAATAAATAATTTTGAAAACACTTGAATAATTCTTAACATTGTGCGTTGCGAAAGTGAATATTTGCGCATAAAATTTAACATAAATTAATATAACTTATGGCACGTTACTTTTTACTCTTTCTAGTACTCCTTTTTGGGAGCTTTACTGCAATGGCGCAGTCAAGTACCGGTTCACTAGAAGGGAAAATTACAGATCAGGACAATAAACAACCGTTGATGTTTGCTACGGTAAGTTTATACAAGACTGGATCTGCAGTTCCCGAAACTGGTACCGAAACAGACTTAGATGGAAATTATTCCATCTCAAACCTAGACCCAGGTAAGTATGACATTGAAGTGTCTTACGTAGGGTATTCTTCTCAGAAGATTATAGGAGTTACGATTTTTTTAGGTAAAATAATTCGTAAGAACGTAGCACTTTTGGAAGGTGTCACCACAGAAGTTCTTGAAATTATTTACGTTGCGCCACTTATCAGTACGGATCAAACTACTCAAGGTAGAACGATTGGTAGTGATGAAATCGCAAACTTACCGTCTAAGTCTATTAGCGCAATCGCTTCTACAACTGCGGGAGTTACTGCAGGTGAGGACGGTTCTATCAATGTTCGTGGTGGTCGTGATAATTCTACTATCGTTTATGTGGATGGAGTTCGTTTCAATAGTAGCAACATTCCACAAACAGAAGTAGAACAGATTGAAGTTATGACAGGTGGTATCGGAGCTGCTTATGGTGATGTTACAAGTGGTGTAATTTCAATTACAACCAAAGGACCTTCTGAAAAGTTTTCAGGTAACTTTGAGTTAGAAAACTCGAACTTCCTAGATCCTTACGGCTATTTATTAGCTTATGCTAGTTTTAGTGGACCTATCATCAAGAAATTTGATGAAAAATATGGAGCAGATAAATCTGTTTTAGGTTACCGTGTAGGTATTCAGTACCGTGAGAGAGGAGATAGAAGTCCTGCTGCTGGAGGTGTTTATAAGTTGAAGGACGATGTCCATGCATCTTTAATGGCTAATCCTGTCACTCCTTCGGATGATGGTAGTCGTGGTACTCCGAGACAATATTCTTTAACTGACAATGATGTAGAACTTTCAAAGCTTCAACCAAACAATCAGGACCGAAGATTAGACATAAATGGTAAATTTGACTTACGTATCAATCCTGCCATGGACATGTCATTTGGTGGTGGTGGTTTGTTGAGTGAGAATAATCAAGCAAGTACTGCAAGAGGAGAAGGAACAACAAGACCTCGTACACTAACAAATTATGCGAACAATCCATTAAATCAACAACTACAGTATAGAGGTTATAGTCGTTTCCGTCATCGTATAGACAGCGACACTTCTTCTATTATCCAAAACTTATCATACGTTATTCAAGTTTCTTATGAAAAAAGAAAGAGTTGGAGAATGAATGAGGTGCATGAAGATAATTTCTTTAATTATGGTCATGTTGGTGAATTTGATTGGGAAGATCAATTTGTTTTAAATTACTCGCCAGATCCAGATGATAGAATTCAAAACCCTATTGATCCAAATGGAGATTCAATTCGTGTAGCTCAATGGACTAATCAACGTACAATTGTTGGTTTTACACCAAGTACTCAAAATGCAGGATTAGCTGCATATAACGAAGGATATACAAACTACCCAAGTAGTTTAGAAGGTGTATCAGCAGGTACTTTAGGTGAAAGAGGAGATGGTTTTTATGCTTATAATGGTCGTCGAATTACAGATAGTGGTATAGATAATAATGGTATATTTTCCCTTATTAATGATCCATACAACAATTACCGTAAACAAGATTTCAATCAGGTACAGTTTAACATTACAGGTAATTTTGAGTTGATTCCAAAAAGCTCAGAACAAGGTAAACACATGATTGAGTTTGGTTTATTATATGAACAACGTGTTAACCGTTCATGGACATTAAACCCAAGAAGATTATGGCTTACAGGTAGACAGTTGTTAAACGCTCAACATCCTGGTACGGCTGTATTTACAGGAGAATTCTTTACAGATGACCTTGGCGAACAATTCCCAATATATACTAGAGAGCCAATTGACAATCAAATATCTAGTGGTGAAAGTCAGCAAAGTTATTTTGATGAACAAGTTAGAAGTACTTTTGGTTATGATAGAATGGACTTCATTCATTTAGATGAAATAGCACCAGGTGATTTGTCTTTAAATTTATTTTCTCCGGAGGAGTTAGTAGATAATATGCCAAATGATATTGATTACTATGGTTACGATGCTTATGGTACGCCATTAGACGGAACAACAACTTTCTCTGATTTTTGGACAGAAAAAGATGCAAGTGGTAATCGTATGTTTCCAGTTGCACCAGATCAGCCTATTTACACCGCTGCTTATATTCAAGATAAATTCTCTTATAAAGATATTATCTTCCGTGTAGGTTTACGTGTAGACCGTTATGATGCAAATACACAAGTACTTAAAGATAGATATTCATTCTTTGGTGTAACTACTGTTGCTGACTACAAAGCAGAATATCCTGATGCTACCATTCCTGATAACATAAGCGATGATTATGTTATTTATGGTGACAATTCTAATATTTTAGATGTTACAAGAGTAACAGCATTTAGAAATGGTGATGATTGGTTTAATGGAGATGGTGTGTTTCAGAATAATATCGTAACTGGTTTAGGTGCCGATAATGTTCAAATGATATTGCCAACAGATATTACTTCAATAGACGTTACTAGTCCAGAATACAATTTTGAAAGTGCATTTAGAGATGCTCTTCCACAAGTTGCAGTAATGCCTCGTTTAGCATTCTCGTTCCCTATTAACGAAGATGCTGGGTTCTTTGCTCATTATGATGTATTAACTCAGCGTGCACCGTCTAATACACGTACGACTGCTTTGGATTATTACCGTATTCAGAATACGATTCAAACTGATGGAAATTTAAATAATCCAGAACTTAGACCAGAGAAAACAATTGATTATGAGGTTGGTTTCCAACAGTTATTGACTCCGAAAACTGCAATGAAAGTTTCATTGTACTATAGAGAGTTAAGAGATCTAATTCAAAGTCAATTTTATTACTTTGCAGAACCAGGAGAATACTTTGGTTTTGGTAATCAAGATTTTGGTACAGTAAAAGGTTTGTCTTTAGAGTATGAGATGAGAAGAACGGGTAACCTAAGAATGGTTGCTAACTATACATTACAATTTGCAGACGGTACATCTTCTTCGGCAAATGCACAGCGTAGCACAGTAAGATTAGTTGGTAACTTACGTACAACGAACCCACTATCTTTTGATGAAAGACACCGTTTAACAGTATCAGTAGATTACCGTTATGGTTCAGGTAGATCATACAATGGTCCTGAAATTCAAGGCAAGCAAATTTTAGCTAATACAGGTTTAAACGTATTAATGATTGCTGCATCAGGTAGACCTTATACAGTTGCACAAGGTATTAACGGACCTTATGAAACTATTGGTTTTGATGGTAGTTTTAATGGTGCAAGATTACCTTGGAATACAAGGATTGACGTTAGATTAGATAGAAATATCAAATTACGTTCGGCTATAACAGAAGGTGATAATAAGAAAGATGAGTTATCTGTTAATATATATCTACGTGTTCAGAATTTATTAGACACAAGAAATCAAACGGATGTTTACAGATTTTCACAATCTCCATTTGATACAGGTTATTTGACTTCACAGAGAGGTATTTCTGATGTAAATCAAATTGCGGATGAAGCTGGACAGGATGCTTATGTGGCTGCTTATCAGTGGTCATTGGTTAATCCAAGTTTCTTTACTTTCCCTAGACGAATATACGTAGGTGCCATTTTTGATTTCTAAAAAGAAATTGAAAACCTATTTAATATATTGATTTTAAATATCGGAATGTGTTTTATGTTTTATTAAAAAAATACAAAGCGCATTCCGAATAGGAATTAAACTTTAGAAAATTTTTAATTATGAATAAATTAAGGTTGTTACTAATCTTCTTTTTTTCCATGGGAATGATGGCATCTATTCAGGCCAACGTACCAGTGAACAGAGGAGGAACAGCTAACGGGAACAACAATAGCAATACAAACAGTGGTTCAAGTTTTAGAGCAGACTGTACACAAGCTACTTCAGACACCGACTTGAGCATTAATAACGTGAGAGCTCGTTTGTTAGGTGGTGGTGATATGTGGTGGGATTTTAGTAGAGGACGCTATGTCGTGCCTAAGGTTGAACCAGGTTCAGGTGACCAAGAAATATCATCAATCTTCGCAGGTGCGATTTGGATAGGTGGTTATGATGACGGTGGTAACCTAAAGATGGCTGCACAAACTTATCGAAGTGCATCAAGCAATGATTTTTTCTCAGGACCTCTTGACCCAGTCGGTGGTACAGAAGAAGAAATCTGTAATAATTGGGATAAAATGTTTGAGGTAACTGGCGCTATAATAGAGCCACATGCCATATTAGTAAGAGATAAAGGAGCCGATGCGGTTGACTGTGGTTCTCTTTCTAGAGAATTGAAAGGTTGGCCAGGTAAGGGTAATCCTCACTTTGCAGGTATTCATGGTTTTGAATTACCATTCCAAGATTTAGCACCTTTCTATGATGAAAATGGTGATGGATTATATAATCCATGTGATGGTGACTTTCCTATCATTGAGATTATAGGTTGTGAGGCTGATGCTGGAGAGCCTGGTAAAGTAAGTTATGCAGACCAAATGGTTTGGTATGTATTTAATGATAATGGTGGTATTCACACAGAAACAACTGGTGATCCTATTCGTATGGAGATTCAAACATTAGCGTTTGCATACCAAACAGGTGATCAGGTTAATGATATGACTTTCTATCGTTATAAGTTAGTGAATAGAGCTCCTCAGTCTATTGATAGTACTTACTTTGGTCAGTGGGTTGATGCTGATTTAGGTTGTCATTTAGATGATTATATTGGTTGTGATATAGACAATCAGTTGATGTATATCTATAATGCTACTGCAACAGATGGTGCAGGTGGCTGTGAGTCTACTCCTTCTTACGGTAATGATGTACCAATGTTGGGTGTCGATTACTTTAGAGGTCCTAAGGATGAAAATGGTGTAGAATTAGGAATGTCATCTTTCGTTTACTATGTAAATGGCGGATATCCTGGTTTACCAAATACAGGCGATCCAGTTACGGGTCAGCAGTATTACAATTACTTATCTGGTACATGGAGAGATGGTACGCCGTACTATGCAACTGGAAATGGTTATCAGCAAAGTGGTCCAACAACAAGTTATGTATTTCCTGGTGAGCCAGATGATGCAGCAGGTTGGTCAATGTGTACTCAAACTTTACCTGGTGCAGATTTACGTACTGTTCAGTCTTCTGGACCTTTCCGTTTGGATCCAGGTGCTATCAATGAATTAATCATTGGTGCTGTTTGGACGCCAGATGTATTGTATCCTTGTCCTTCTATGACCAAGTTATTAGCTGCGGATGAATTATCTCAAGCATTATATGATAACTGTTTCAAGATTACTGATGGGCCAAGTGCACCGGATTTGGATATTGTAGAATTAGATAAGAAATTAGTTATATTATTAACTAATGACTCGACTTCTAACAACTTTCAATTAAACTATGCAGAGAAAGATTTACTAGCACCTGCTGACGAAGTTGACAGTATGTATGTGTTTGAAGGATATAAAGTATATCAATTATCTAGTTCAAATGTTTCTGACTTAGATGATCCTGATCAAGCTCGTTTGATTCTTCAAACAGATTTAAATAATGAAGTAGATGCGTTGTACAACTGGGAAGAATTTCCTGGTGAAGTATTGGATGTGCCTGTATTTGTTCCAGTTGAAAAGGTAGATGGTCAAAATGAAGGTATTCAAAGTTCATTAGTAATTACATCGGATCAGTTTTCACAACAAGCTCCTGCATTAGTAAATCATCAGAAATACTACTTTGTAGCAGTTGCTTATGCATTCAATGAATATGAGCAATTTGACCCTGTAAATATTTCTGGTCAAAGAAGAGTATACTTAGAAGGACGTAAGAATGTTGTCGTCACTACAGGTATTCCTCGTATTCCTACACCAGAATTTGGTGGGATTACATTAAATTCTGATTATGGTGATGGTGCGCCAATCACTCGATTAGATGGTACTGGTACAGGTGTTAACTTCTTAGATTTATCAGATGAAACTAGAAGTGAAATCTTAGAAAATAACTGTGCGGCTACTTTAGTATATAAAGAAGGACGTGGTCCTGTTTCTGTAAAAGTGGTTGATCCATTAAGAGTACAGCCAGGAACATATCAGATTTCAATACTTGATACAAATACTGATGATGATATTTTAGAAGTGGATAGTGCAAGATGGATGTTAACGACACCTGCTGGCGAACAATGGTTTTCTGACCAGCCATTAAATGTTATTAACGAACAAATCATCGCTAAGAAAAACGAGGAAGGTCAAACAATTACATTAGGTATATCAATATCTTTGGGACAGGTTGAAGAGCCAGGAACTCAAGCATTACTTGCAACAGGTGAAACAAATGGTTTCCTTGGAGCAGAAGAAGTATATGCTGATGGAACAGCTATTCCTTGGTATCAAGGTGTTGGACCAACTGGTACAACTCCATTTTTGAATTACGTACCAACAGGTCCTACAGAGCTTTATGAAAATAGAGATAACCAACAGATTTATAAAGGTGTTCTTGAAGGTCGTTGGGTGCCATATACATTAACACAATGTATTTCACCAGATGGAAATACTTATTTCTCTCCAGCTTGGGAGAACTCTACTTTCTGTGGTATCGTACAAAGTGGTAATGGCTTAGATAAACTTCGTAACGTTGATATTGTATTAACTAGCAATAAAGATTTATGGAGTAGATGTCCAGTTATAGAAACAGCACGAGACCAAATTACACAAAATGAAGGTTTTACAACTGAAGGAGGTGCGGAGAATTTTGAATTGAGAGCACATAACTCGGTTGATAAGAACGGTGATGATGACAATACTGGAACAACGGGTATGGGCTGGTTTCCTGGTTATGCTATTGACGTAGAAACAGGATGTCGTTTAAATGTTTTCTTTGGTGAAAACTCTGTTTACCGTGCTGATGAGCCATTATTAAGTATCCTTCCTAATGTCGGTGCTATGTCAGGCTTGAATGGTGCAGATATGTTGTTTAATCCAACATCTGACCAATTTGCTGACTTGGATGGTTCTGGAGATTTTACAGGATCATTTGAATTACCATTAGGTGGACAGCACTATGTTTACGTGTCATCTACAGAATATGATGAAGGTGCAGAAATTGCAACGAGAATAGGCGGAGCATCTGCAGCTCAAAAAGTACAAGCATTACGTAAGGTAATTTGGACTTCATTCCCGATTTTACCACCAGGTGTAGAAATGGCTTCTATTCAGGATGGTCTTATCCCGAATGATTTGTCTATAAAACTACGTGTAAACAATCCGTACAGTGTGACTGATGATGGTACTCCAGAGCGTGGAGTAAATGGTGGTTACCCATTATACGAATTTACGTTAGATGGTGCTGCTCCTGATATCGCGAATGATGAGACAAAAGAGACTGCACTTGATTTAATCAATGTAGTTCCAAATCCATATTATGCATATTCTGCGTATGAGCAATTGAATACTACAAACACAGTCAAAATTACTAATTTACCACCAGAATGTACGGTGTCAATCTACTCGATGGATGGTAAGTTTATTAGACAATATGACAGGGCTGAAAATTCAAATTCTAACATTCCTGATCAAGGTGTGCTTGGTGAACAGATGAATGCATCTGTTGATTGGGATTTGAAAAATGCTAGAGGTATTCCAATAGCAAGTGGTGTTTATTTAATTCATGTAGTTGCACCAGGAATCGGTGAGCGTACGCTCAAGTGGTTTGGTGTTACAAGAACATTTGATACTTATAGAAACTAATTTAGTTGATTAGTTGATTAGTTGATTAGTGATTAGTTACTTAGTTTATTGATTAAGAGTTCTTGTAAATTTTTATAAAAAAATTATACAGCCTGTTAACTAATAAACTA
>CAZMEH010000224.1:0-2520 GCA_964564885.1 uncultured Saprospiraceae bacterium
GGCTGCTCAAGCTTTATCTTATAAAATCGGTGAATTGAAAATCAGAGAACTGCGCAAAAAAGCTGAAAGTGAATTAGGTGAAAAATTCGATATTAGAACCTTTCACGATGCGCTTTTGAAAAATGGTTCTGTGCCGTTATTTGTATTAGAAGAAATTGTAAATTCATATATTTCAGAAAATAAGTAATACGTATTACAAAAACCTTCAACCATGAAAAAAACACTATTATTTCTAAGTGCATTCATTTTGTTTAATGCCTGCGATGAAGAGCCTATTGATCCAAACAATCCAAATAATCCAGGAAATGGAGAATACGTCGTCGAAGACATCACGCCGACAGGCGATGAGAACTTCATGACAAAGGGTTCAGAATATATTTTTGACCAAGACAAGCTGCATACCTTTCATTTGTATTTGCCAGAGTCTTCTTTGCAAGCTATTGATGCAGACCCAACTGCGGAACAATACGTTGCAGGTACTTTGAAATTTGAAGGCGAAACGGTGAGTGCTGTCGGTGTTCGTTACAAAGGCTCGATTGGTGGTTTTGTAAATTGCGTTTCTGGGAATGATTGGGCAAATCCGTCTGGTTCTAAGATTTGTACAAAACTTTCGATGAAAATAAAAATCAATTGGAATGGTTCTGATACGAAGTTTTTCGGTTTGAAAAAGCTACAATTGCATTCTCAGAATCTTGATCCATCTCAATTACATGACCGTTTAGGTTATCATTTGTTTAGAGAAATGGGTGTTCCAGCACCAAGGTCGATTCATGCTCGTCTGATGATTAATGATGAGTATTATGGTTTGTATTCCTTGATTGAGCAAATCGACGGACGTTTTGTAAAAGAGAATTTTTCTGATGACGATGGAAACCTTTATAAAGAGGTCTGGCCAATCGACATGAATGGAAATCCGCTTGCTGAATGGGCTTATCTCAATGCTTTAAAAACGAACGAGGACGAAAACCCGAATGCTAGTATTATGCTCAATTTTGCTCAAGATATTTCAAATGCGGATTCTATTGGTTTGCGGAGCATTATTGAAAATAAAATGAACCTCAATGAAATTCTTTCTTACATCGTAGTGGATAGAATGATTAGAAATGATGATGGCGCATTTCATTGGTATTGCAATGGTGGCGATTGTTCTAATCATAATTATTATTGGTACGAAGAGCCGAATAATGACAAATTACACCTTATTCCGTGGGATTTGGATAATGCTTTTGAAAATATAATGAGTGATGCAAATCCTGTCACGCCTATTGCGGATGCTTGGGGCGAAACCACTTCAAACTGTCAGCCGTTTGCATATGGTTGGTTTGGAACGCAGCAACGTTCGGCAGCTTGCGATAAACTAACAGGCGGTTGGGCGAGCTACAAAACAGAATATCAAGCTTTAAGAAATGAATTCATAAACGGCGCATTTGCAGCAACAGAAGTGAATGCTTTAATTGACACTTGGGCGGCGCAAATCCGTGATGCGACGATTGAAGCTTCTACAGAACATTCTGATGCGCTTTCGTTTTCAGAATGGGAAGCGGCTGTAAATACATTAAAAAATCAGTTGAATTATGCTCGAACGCATTAGATGGTGATTGGTAGATTATGGTATAATAAACATTTTTATAATTTGAAATCAAAAACTATTTCAGTGACATCTAATCCATCAATTATAACGCTTCAATATAGTTCTACGCTAAAATTTTTTAGTTTAGGTTTATTCATTCTTGGAATTGGAATTTTTGCTTATGATTTCAGGATGGAATCTAGACAAGTAATTGTTCTTTTGTGTACTCTTTTGAGCATTGTGATATTTTTGTTTAGTAAAACGAATTACAAATTATATGCGGATAGAATAATTTGTACAACTTATAGAGCTTCGACTACGCTTCACCTAAATTCTACGACACTTTGCTATGAACATCGTCCTAAAACGACGAAAAGAGGTACTAAGAAACCAGCTAATGAGTTTTTTATCAAAACAAAACAGCCTCAACAGCAATTCAAGATATATGATACTAGTTGGGAGAACTATACAGAATTTAAAAAAGAAGCAGAAAAAGCGGTTAAAGCGAAAGTAAATGTAGAATCGAAGTGGCAAAAGAAAATGTCATCAAAGCAAAAAGAAATTTTTCATAAAACTTTTGATGAAAAGGTTTTAACCGCAGAAAAAAAAGCTCTAACGAAACAGAAAAATACTTATAGTAATGTAGGTATTGGATTTGGTGCAATTGTTCTATTGAGTGGTATTTTGGGATTATTAAGAATTATTATTCTACGATTAAATTTTATAGAAACGGTAGCTGCTGAACCTTTTCTTATTGTCATAGGTCTTTTAATAATGGTTTATTATGCGATGTTTAGCAAAAATTATGATTAGCTTATTTGTCATCTGTTAAGCATAAATCAATAATAAAGGATTTTTAAAAAAATATACTCTGTTTTGTTTCTAAATTTAGATGGAGCTTTTATTAGTTCTCTTTATTAAATTCGGTTCTTTGACAATTTTTGCCATTT
>CAZMEH010000225.1:0-7217 GCA_964564885.1 uncultured Saprospiraceae bacterium
GTCGAAGTTATTTATGTCTCTTCACTAAGGTTTAAATATCACATTAAACAACTTTTGATTAGCATCATAGTAATCTTCTTTTTTGTTTATTTTTTCGTTAACTATATCATTATAAAGTATCTCAAACTGTTCTTTTGATGCTTCGTAACCAAAGTGATAAAAGCTATCTCTAGCCCCTCGTCTCGACTCTTCATAAATTGTCACTCCGTAGAATTCACAATTTTCACATTTTACACATTGAATGGCAACTTCATCACTTCGTTCATCAGAACCTAAATCAAGAGATTTCTTAATCTCTAGTTTAAATTCCTCGCATGCTGGACATTTAAATTTACCTGCCATCTTTATTTTATTTTAAAAACGTGTAAAGAATAAGTTATTTAAAAACTTCATAACCATGAATTGATAACTTGAAAAAAAATTACTACCTTTTACTCTTAAAATCAAGTTTCAATAATTCTAACGATTTTGATGTCTTACTATTGAAAAAAGAACCGCTTTTTATCAAACAACTCTAATCAATCCATGCGATACGAATTCATTGCCTTTTCAGTTATTGTAGCACTTGCCATAATTGGTATTTCAGTTACAAATCCGCTGCTTTTTTTGAGCGCTCCCATGTTGAGTAGTTTTTTAGCCTTTCTAATGCTATTAGTCGTTTGGGGCTATTACGATATGTTTCAGACGAAAAAATCAATTGCTCGAAATTTCCCTATTCTTGGACGAGCTCGATATTTAATGGAAGACTTGCGCCCAAAAATATATCAATACTTCATTGAGTCGGATACTAATGGTATGCCGATTAGTAGAATTTACAGAAATGTCGTTTATCAACGGGATAAAAAACAAAAAGATACGACGCCTTTTGGTACTCAATTAGATGTTTATAGCGAAGGTTATGAATGGATGAATCACTCAATTGCCGCAAAAGATCCGCACAAGCTTAACCATAAACCGATGGTAATAGTTGGAAGTCCTCAATGTGAAAAACCTTATGATTGCAGTATTTTTAATGTTTCTGCCATGAGTTTTGGTTCATTGAGTAGCGCCGCTATTCGTTCGCTCAACGGTGGTGCGAAGATTGGTAGTTTTGCGCACAATACAGGCGAAGGCGGTATTAGTACGCATCATTTGGAAATGGGCGGTGACTTGATTTGGCAAGTAGGAACGGGTTATTTTGGTTGTCGTGATACGGATGGTAGCTTTTCGCCAGAATTTTTCAAAGCAAATTCAACTATTGAAACAGTCAAAATGATTGAAATAAAACTGTCTCAAGGTGCAAAACCTGGTCACGGTGGTATTTTGCCTGCAAAGAAAAACACGAAGGAGATTGCTAAAATTAGAAATGTTAAACCTGGAATAGCAGTGATTTCTCCACCTTTCCATACGGCGTTTAATAGCCCTACTGGCTTATTGCAATTTGTAAAACAATTAAGAGAATTGAGTGGCGGAAAGCCAATCGGAATCAAACTTTGTATTGGTAAAAAGAGTGAATTTGTTGGCATTTGTAAAGCAATGATTGAAACAGGTATTTACTTAGATTACGTTGCAGTTGACGGTGGCGAAGGAGGAACAGGTGCTGCGCCTGTCGAGTTTTCCAATTCTGTTGGTACGCCGATGCGAGAAGGTTTGGCTTTTGTTTACGATACTTTAACTGGTTTTGATTTGAAACAGCAGGTAACAATAATGGCTGCTGGGAAAATATTAACAGGTTTTGATATGTTCAGGGCATTTGCACTTGGCGCAGATGTTTGTTATTCTGCTCGTGGAATGATGTTGGCTTTAGGTTGTATTCAAGCTTTGGAATGCAATAAAAATAATTGCCCGACTGGCGTTGCGACACAAAATCCTGAACTAGTTGCTGGTCTTGTTGTTTCTGATAAAAAGGTTCGTGTAGCCAATTATCATGGTGAAACGTTGGAGAGTTTTGTCGAACTCTTAGCTGCGGCAGGAATAGAACATCCTTCTGAAATAGACAGAACGTTGGTTAATCGGAGGGTCAGCGTCCTTGAAAGCAAAGCTTATGATGAGTTTTATCCTTATGTAGAAAAAGGTAGTTTGCTTAATCCGCCATTTCAAAATAGTTATGAACGATTAATGAAGCTTTCTAATGCAAATAAATTTTAAAAATTACAGTTAGGAAGCTTGGTAAGTTTGGTAAGTTTGCTAGCCATAATTCTACTTTTTTCATGAAGTTTCTTAACTTCAACCCTTATTTTGAAAATCTAACTTTAAAAGTTATGGTTCTTTGATAATTACTCTCCTGTTCCGATAGCTATTGGAATAGGAAAGCGGTTTTTACCATCTCGTTCAATGTGGTCACGACCCATTGTTATATTTTACTGAAAGACAATGGGTCATGACCACATTGGATAGTAGTAATATTCATTTTGGTGAAAAATATCAAAGAGTCCAATTATTTCCTGATTATATGAATATAAAGCCATTTAAAGCTGCACTGCCTAAAGTGAATAAACTGTTTTCAATTCCATTGTTTTTTGAAAATGTGAAAAATGATTTTGCCGAATATCGTGATAGAGGTTTTTATGAATTTCCTAGTCAAGATCAATTATTTATTTATGAATACAAGGACGAAGAACGTTCTTACACAGGCTTGATTTGTGCCACAGATATTAATGATTATCTGGATGGTACGATATTAAAACACGAAGATACACTTATCGAAAAGGAAGAGAAACAAATCAAATTAGCAGAGGAAAGAAATGCGCTCATTAAGCCTGTAATGTTGACCTATCGTACTTCTACTGAGATACAGCAGCTTCTGAAAGATTTCAAATCTTCTAATGAACCGACTTATACGACTAGCTTTAAGCAAGGACATCACACGATTTGGAGTATTCACCAGCCGAGCATTATAAAGAAGTTTGTCAAGCAATTCAAAACTAAAATTACCAAAGCTTATATTGCTGATGGACATCATCGCTCTAGGGCTATTTCAAGGAAATACCTTGAATCAGGCAGACTCAAAACTTATCAATATTTACATAGTATTTATCTAGCGGAAGCCGAAATGAAGGTTTCTAACTGGAATAGAGTAATTACTAATATTGAAAAATATACTGCAATTGAGTTGATGGCTATGTTGAGTCATTCTTTTACCATCACGCCTATTCCTGAACCGTTTCAGCCAACAGAGCCTCGTACTTTGGTGATGTACCTCAAAAGGAAATGGTTTCGATTAGATTGGAAAAGGTCTGTTCTAAAGAAATATCAACATTTACCGCTGGAGCGACAGTTTGATATTAGCATTTTTAATAAAGAGATTGTTAATAATTTACTAGAAATCAAAAACGTAAGAGCGGACTGCCGTTTGGAACATATTGACAGCAGAAAAGGCTTTGACGGTCTTGCTAAATTGGTTCACAAAAGTGATGAATTGAGTATAGGTTTCATATTTAGTCCATTGAAGTTGAGTGATTTATTTCAAGTCGCTGACCGAAACCAAATTATGCCACCTAAGTCTACTTTTATGCTTCCTAGAATGCAAAATGGTATGTTGGTTGCTCCGTTTGAGGAGTAGGGTTTATTGGGATTTTATGCGGTTATGTAGCTATTGAGCATCATTGAAAATGAAAGAGATGAAATTAATAGTCAAACCGACATTTCCAAGTCTATGATGTGGAATATATGGATTGACCGAAAAATGATTTAGTGGAGCAAATTCAACAAAAATCAGTTTTAGTGTTTGGTAAATTATATGAACAATAAAAAATGAGACTAAAACCGATTACTTTAATTCTATTGACAGCTATTGTGTGTTCCTTTATTGGTTGTTCGGAACAGAAGACAAACTTGGATTTTTTTGAAGAAAAGGTTAGATAAAAGAATCTCAAGTCTTGAAAACGATTGAAAATATCAACTTTAATTTTCCTGCCAATAGCTATGTATTTGACAATAAAAACGACCTCGTTCGCATGAACACAAAACTGCTTGTTATGACAGGAACCATAACAAGCAGAATAAAGTGTTTTAATTAAACATTCCCTTGACCAATCGCAATCGGGTGTTCTAAAGAGAGGCTAACACCATCGCCCCAGTAAAAAGCAGCTTTTGTATTAAAAAATGTGATATTCAGTAAAGCAGGAACTAAATATCACATAAGTTCATAGTATTTAAAGTAACAATATGATAATTATATATATATAAAGTGTTAATTTTACGAAACTTAAAGAATAATCTTTATTTAACTGCTAAATATAATTCATGAAACAATTTATGTTCCTTGCATTTTTTTTACTGCCCTTCAATAGTTTTATTTTTGGACAAATCAGCCAACATACTTTACCTTACAGTTTTAGTAAAAAAAATATCATCAAAACAACGGATAGTAAAACTGTAGATGATAGAGTGGTAGGTTTGCCTGGTATTAATCTAGTAGAAATATTGAAAGAACATGAGGAAACAGCTAATTCTAATAGATTTGCAGTAGCAATGCAAGTTAATCTTAGGTTAGACAATTCGGGAGATTGGTATGATTTACCAAATGGTGATCGCATTTGGATACTAAAAGTGAAAGCGGGTGGAGCAAAATCTCTACATACCATGTATAAAAGATTTTATCTTCCCGAAGGAGCTACTTTACATGTTTATAATGAATCTAAAAGTACCATTCTTGGAGCGTTCACGAGTGTCAATAATAAAAAAACGGGTAACTTTGCAACGGGTATTATAAAAGATGATAATCTAATTTTTGAATACTATGAACCGTTTCATCAACAGGGTAATGGAATTATCGAAATAGACAGAATCGACTATGGTTATAAGAATGGAACATCAAGTCCTTCAATTAATAAATCTGTTAATATTTTTGGTGATGCTGGTGCTTGTAATATAAACATCAATTGTACTCAAGGAAATAATTGGCAAGATGAGAAAAAAGGAGTAGCACGTATATTAATGTCCAGTACTGGTTATTCTTATTGGTGTACTGGTTCTTTAATTAATAATACAAATAATGACGGAACAAACTATTTTTTAACAGCTAGCCATTGTACTGGTATTTCCACAAGTGACTATAGTCAATGGATCTTTTATTTTAACTATGAAGCTGCAGGCTGTTCAAACCCAGGGTCTGAACCCACCTCAAACTCTATCACTGGTGCTACTCAAAAGTCAAGAAATGAGAATACAGATTTTTTACTTTTAGAACTTTCTTCAACTATTCCTACTGCCTATGATGTTTATTATAATGGTTGGGATAGAGGCACTACTGCGGCTTCTAGTACAATAGGTATTCATCACCCTAAGGCAGATATTAAGAAAATTTGTATAGATAATCAGAGTCCTAATATTACAGGTTATAGTTCTGTCGGAGGTTCGACATATTGGCAAACAGAGTGGGATGAAGGAACTACGGAAGGAGGCTCATCAGGATCTCCATTACTTAATTCGGCGGGCTTAATCGTAGGACAATTACATGGCGGTTATGCTTCTTGCTCAAATCTATCTGGCAAAGACTATTACGGGCGTATTTCAGGTTCTTGGACAGGAGGAGGCACAAACACTACTCGTCTAAGTAATTGGTTAGATCCTACATCATCAGGTGCTATGACCGTTAATGGTTCTGGTCCTCCCGCAATTTTACCGACTTGTAATCAAATAACAGCTCCAGTAAATAGTGCTACTAACATTTCTAATACGTCTTCATTATCTTGGGGAATTAATTTGGATGCTACTGGGTACAAATTAAAAATAGGTACAACAGCAGGTGCGGCTGATTTTCTTGCACAAACTGATGTTGGTAATGTATTTTCTTATCAGCCATCGGACTTTAATTATTCCACGACCTATTACGTTACACTTATTCCTTACAGTACGGCAGGAGATGCTGTTGGCTGTACTTCTACTTCTTTTACATCTGAAACCAACCTAAATTATGGAGGAGGAACTGATGGTACAGATCCTAATCAGATGAATTCAGGTGGGTATTATTTTGCAAATTCAATTTCAGGTGCAAATGCTAATGCTTCACAGCCAAGTTATAATTGGGTCGATCCAGTTGGTGCAGCACATACAGAGATTACGACTTGGACTTCTGGTAATGATAATGATGGTTATTTATTGATTCCTACTATTGGTTTTGACTTTCCTTTTTGGGGCATAAATTACAATACTAACGCTTACATTAATAGTAATGGTGCAGTTACGTTTGGAACAGCTACAGATCAAAACGGGCAGGCAACCTCAATACCTTCAGATACAACACCTAATAGTATGATTGCTGGTTGCTTGATGAATTTAGATGATGGAACTGATGGTAAAATCTATTACGGTGGAGATGCCTCACAATTTATAGTCACATGGTGGCATTATCACGATTATAATGATGATGATGAATATATTACATTCCAAATTATTTTATATCCTAATGGAACTATAAAAATTCAATATAATGACACAGAAAGTACTGCTGATGATGGTACTTACACCGATATTTTAAATGATGCCTTAGTTGGTATTGAAAATTCAGCAGGTTCTAAAGGAATTCAGTATCGTAATTACGGAAAAGGTGCAGATATGTTTAGCTCTCCTTTAGCAGTAGCATTTTCTACTGACAATAGTGCTTTACCTGTAGAAATGACTTCATTTACGGCAAAGCAAAAAGGTGTTGCAAATGTATTAGATTGGTCAACAGCAAGTGAAAAAAACAATGCACACTTTTATGTTGAGCGTTCTATCAATAGTATTGACTTTGAAGTTATCGGAGAAGTAGAAGGCAATGGTACAACAGTAGAGGTTTCTAACTATAATTTTGTAGATAAAGCACCTGCCGCAGTGAGTTACTACCGTTTACGTCAAGTTGACTTTAACAACAATTATGAGTATAGCAAAATTGTTGTCGTTGAGCATAAAAGGAATAACAACACTGTTTTCTTGTATCCTGTACCTGTCCGATATGATTTGACGGTACAATACAATACGACAACAAATGAAGAAATGATAATAACTGTAATAGATATTATTGGTCGTACTCTTATAACTAAAACAGTAATGACTACAGAAGGTGAAAATCAATTTAAAATTAACTTAAATACTTTACCATCAGGAAGTTATTTTATTCGATTGCAATCAAATACGAATAATATAGTTCATTCTATTATTAAAGAGTAGTAATTAGTGTTGATAACCATTAAAAATTTAGGCTCTTTGAAAAATACCGTGGAAGTTTCAGAGATCGGCAGACGGCGAACGGTTGA
>CAZMEH010000226.1:0-1927 GCA_964564885.1 uncultured Saprospiraceae bacterium
CTTTCTAACTTCGTAAGTATTTCGTTTTTATGTTTTTCCAATCTCTTTTCTTTACAGGTAATAATAATATTAGAAACGGTCAATTAATCTATTCCTTATTCAAAACAGAGCTACCTTCAATCATAAACGGATACTTTACATTTTGAATAGTATGTTGTTTCAGATTAATCGTTGCAGCGCCATATTCTGGTTTTTTCTGATAAGCGGTAAAGCCTTTTGAGCTATTCTTAACGGTCACATTATCTAAAGTCAAAATAGATAAATCCTTCGATGCAAAACCAATATTTGCATTATCAATCTCAATATTCTTAGCCGTGATAGTTGCGTGTTCGCCTGCGCTAATACCTTTATCACCAATGTTGAGCATTTTACAATTATCAATAGAAATCGTGCAGGTTGAGAAATCTAACGCATCATTTCTAATCTCTTTGAAACCGCAATTCATTACTTTTCCTTCACAAAAATCAGCATCAAATGCATCTGCGTAGATGTTTTGAAAAGCAGATTCATTGACCGTAAACTCAGAACGAACGATATTTAAAGCATCTTCACAATTATTATCAATAAAGCTACACGCCAAAACTTCCACATCACTTTCGTAAAAAGTCACCGCACCACTCAAATTCCAACCATTATATTTTAATGTATTCTGATTGATAAACTGAACGTGTCGAAGAAACGATTTTCCTTTCGTTTGCATCACGACGAATGCGCCAGAATTTCCGTCAGTTGCTTCAACGGTAATCGGTTCGTCTTCATCGCCACGCATTTCAACAGGCGAATAAGAAAAGAAAAAACCGCCATTTGAAAACTTAAAATGCGTGCCAGGCGCAATCATTACTCGTTTTCCTTTTTCAATCACCAAAGGAAAATTAATGCTGTATTCTTTTTTATCAAAAATGATTAAATTATTCTCTTCTGTATAAACCTTCTGTTTTTTCGTTTTTTCGATTTCTGCGAGCATCTCGCCACGAGGCGACCAATCATTTGGCGAAGTCCATTTTGGAATGCTGACTTGAAAAATAGAATCCAAACCAGACAATCTATAATGAACCGTTGTCGCCCAAGATGGCGCTTTGAGTGTTTTGTAAACTGGAATTTCGCCTAGCTGATTTGGAAATACGAAATGAGAAGTTCTTTTGTTGGTTGGTAATTGTGATTTTCCAATATGAATCACTTCCAACGGCAAAATATGAACATTTTTAATCTCTAATTCCATTTCGTCGCCGTTTGTTGCTTTGCGAAATACTTGCAAACTAGCAGAAAACGGAATTATTTTTTCTTGAATTTTAATCGCTCTACGAAGAATTGATTCTCTATTATAAGAATAACTATTGTAATCTCTTTTGATGAATTTCTCTCGTTTTGCTAAAGGTTCTTCGATTTGCGCTAAGAATTTTTGAATAAAGTCAGGACTAGAGTATTCTTTCAAATACTTCAAATACTCTTCAACAAACACCTCATCCGAAAAAATACGATGAATCGGTTCGCTGATTTCATGCCTTTCTGTGTACACCTTTTCAATATACAATTTCGCATAAGGCTCATCTAAAGAGTTTTCACCATAACCATCAAAGCCAATTGGCTCTAGCAAACTTGTCGCAGGATTATAATAAAAACGTTGATTGTGCCAAGTAAGCGAATGGTCAGCTTGCAAAATATCGGTAATCGCCATGTATTTCGCCAAACGCTCTATATCGAAAATTTCAGAAGCAGGTTTTAAACCATATTTATATTGATGCATCAAGTTTTGAGCAATCTCAAACGATGCGGCTAACGTTGGATTTTTTCCTGTTTTCCCTTCTTTGAAAGGCTTTGTTTCAGAACTCCAAAGCGCCGTTTCTTTATTGTGACCATCTGGAAATCTGCGAGATTGTTGCAAACTTCGTCCAACACCTTCCCAAAGTCTATCTTCGGTTAATTTAAT
>CAZMEH010000227.1:0-1504 GCA_964564885.1 uncultured Saprospiraceae bacterium
TCTGAGCCTGCCTGTCGTGCCTTAGCAGGCTGGAAAGATAGCCGTGCTATCTCTCGAAGAACTAACGCAGTGTAAATTTAAAAGATGATTTTGTAGGCATATTAAGTTTTGTGAATAAAGACTACTGTACTGGACTATTTTAAATAATATTTAAAAATACATAATGACAACTTTTGAGCAACGCATTAATGCTGATTTGAAAGCAGCGATGAAAGCGAAGGACAAGCAGAGATTACAGACTATTCGTTCTATTAAGTCTGGAATTTTACTAGCTAAGACAGATGGAACTGGCGACGAATTGACCGAAGAGAAAGCAATCAAGATGCTAACTAAGATGGCAAAACAACGCAAAGATTCGTTAAGTATTTACGAAGAACAAGGACGTGAAGATTTAGCGGCTGTTGAACGAAATGAGTTGGAAGTCCTTAAAGGATATTTGCCTACTCAATTGAGTGAAGCGGATATTGAAGCGACTTTAAAGGAAATCATTGCAAAAGTCGGTGCTTCTTCTATGAGAGATATGGGTAAAGTGATGGGAATGGCAACTAAACAATTCGCTGGTAAAGCGGATGGAAAAGTTGTTTCTGGTATCGTCAAAGCATTATTGAAATAGTATGAATAACTAAGCATCGGATATCTTTAAAGGCATCCGATGCTTATCCATTTATTAACCATGATAATAGATTTTTTATTTTTTGCTATTGCCGCTTATGGCTTCTTTCTGGGTTTTAAAGCCGGAGTAGTCAAAATACTATTGACTGGTTTTTCTATTTTTATTGGCTTTATATTGGCGATTCGCTTTACGCCAGATATGAATAGCTTTTTGCAAGATATGTTTCTTATCAAAAGCCCATTTTTACCATTCGTTTCTTTAATTCTTGCCTTTTTAGCTTCTATGATAGCCATTCGGGTATTAGCGCAATTTTTGGAAGCATTCCTTAAATCCATGGATTTAGATCTGTTTAATAATGTGGCTGGTGGACTTTTAGTCTCCGCCGTTTTGTTGTTTTTGTACAGCGGAATGCTTTGGTTTTTGCAAAAAGCAGAAGTCATTTCAACCAAAATAGAAGTTGTTGACACAGAATGGGGCAGAAGCCATGAATCCAATTATCGGCTAATCGATCCAGAGGAAACTTTAATCCTTAAAGATACGCCAGATACGCTTTTTGTCAATGAAACTTTACCGATGGAAGATGAGGCAACAAATAGATGGTTGCTGAAAACAGAACGGGAAAAGTCAGGTTATCAAAATTCTATTTCTATTAAATTTGTCAATATTTTTCTAAGTCAATTTGACGTTTTCATGCACTCTATACGGGATATGACCAATAATTTATGGAACGATATGAAAAATATAACTATAGATGATGATGAAGAAGAATACTAAGTAATTGGTAATATTTAGGTAGCAGTAGGCAGACATACAAAATGCTATAAAACAATACTTTAAGATAAAATTATTGTCAAAACACCTATCTTAATCTACTTAATAATGAAGTTATTT
>CAZMEH010000228.1:0-5440 GCA_964564885.1 uncultured Saprospiraceae bacterium
AGCTAACGGTCAACTATTTACTGCCAACTGCACTAGTATTCTGTAGTATCACCTTTTTCTTGAAAGAACGGGTGCTGAATTTCCAACGGACTTTCCGATTGTTGTTTCCAATCAATTAGACCTTTGCTATTTGCATAAAACACAACTCCTCCAACAATAGTTATGATGACTAAACCAAACATCGACATTTTGTTGCCCCAAATATTTCTGCCCCAAGAGTAACTTGCTGGGTCTCCGTATATGCTTTCTGCGTAATTGTTTTTTATTTCTTTCTTAGACATTCGATTTATTTCAAGTTCTTTGATAATTTATTCTAAAAATATCGCAAATTTAACAATATTAGCGTTAAGTATGTTTAGAAAGTAACAACTCTATTCAATGGAACGTTTTTACTTTAGGTATTAAGTATTAGGTCATACTACTGTACATCTTTTTAGAATAGAGAAGCGAGAGCAGAGAAAAGAGATTTTTTCCATATTTTTTTTCATCGCCGAGACTTCGGGACAGGTTGATAATCAATGAATTAGAAGTTTCAGTTTTTGTCTCTGTTCTCTCTTCTAAAATGTACCGTAGTATGGTATTAGATATTAAGTTTCTCTGAATATCCTTAATTAGGTATGCTGACAATATTGATTTAAATTAAATTCAACACACATAATCATTTTGGATTAATGATTTTTATAAAAAAAAATTAAATCTAAAATTCTGTTTGCCAATAGGCAGGCGTAAATAGAAGAAAGCCTATGAAACAATTCGCATTTTTAATAACAGCGATTTTCCTTGTAATAGGAAGCTGTAAAGTAGAACAAAAAATTGTTGATGGAAAAACTGCCTTTGAGCGAAAGCAATATGCTAAGGCAGCGGACTTGTTGACAGAAGAGTATAATAAGTCTAAACTGACCACCGAAAGAGGCGAAAAAGCATTCTTTATTGGCGAAAGTTATCAAACAATTAATGAGGTAAATAAGGCTAAAGAATGGTATTTAAAATCATACGATGCGGCTTATGGTGCGGCTGCGCTCAAAGGATATGCGTACACGCTCAAGCAATCGGAAGATTATAAAGAAGCGATTGCGCAGTTTAAAGAATTGGGTGTTGAAATTGGTGATAAATATAAGTATCAGCGAGAAATTGTCGCTTGTCGTCAGTCTGCGAGTTGGGCAAGAGACAAAAATAAAAGCGATTATAAAATAGAACTGTTGGGTTTCAATTCAAATACGGCGGACTATTACCCTGTAGCATTCAAAGATGACCAAATCGTCATTACATCTGATCGCAAGGTGAGTACAGGAGATGAAACGTATCAATGGACAGGAAATAATTTTTCAGATTTATTTATTGTTGATTTGAAAAATGACAGAATTTCTAATTTTAGTGAAACGATTAACTCGCCTTATAATGAAGGTACAATCACTTTCAATAAAGACTTTACAGAAGCGTTTTTCTCTCGTTGTGGCGATGGCTCAAAAGATGAAATTCAAAACTGTAAATTGATGCGTTCGGAATTTGTCAATAATGCTTGGTCTAAGCCAGAAGTATTAAGCATCATCGAAGATGGTATCAATTACAGCCATCCTGCGTTATCGAACGACGGAAAGCGTCTGTATTTTGCAACGGATGATCCTGACGGACTTGGCGGTTTTGATATTTACGAAACAAAAAGAACAAGCGAAGGCTGGAGCGAACCACAAAATTTAGGAACGGCGATCAATACAGAAGGTAATGAGGTTTCTCCGTTTATTGATATGGACACGCTTTACTTTGCATCGGATTATCACATTGGAATGGGCGGTTTAGACATTTTCAAAACGACAAGGATTTCTACGAATCGTTTTGGACCATTGCAAAATCTACGTGCGCCAATCAATTCTGGTGCAGATGATTTTGGTTTTGTGGTTGATTATAGAAAAGTAGAAGATGATCCGAGAATCATTCATACGGGTTATTTTACTTCAACTCGTTCTGACGGAAAAGGGAATGACGATATTTATAAATTCACTAAAATGTTGCCACCGCCGCCAATTGTTGTCCCTGTTGACACGACGGCTGAACCTGTAGTTGTTGTAGAAAAGCCAAAAATCGAATACAAATTATTGCTTACAGGTCAAGTGGTAGAGAAGGTTTTTGTTAATCCAGAAGACCCAAATAGCCGTGTAACTGGAAAAATAGCAATTCCTACAGCTCGTGTCCAAGTTAACTTTCGGGATACGACTTTTAGTGTAACGACCAATGATAAAGGTGAGTTTGAAATTGAACTTGAAGAGCAAGAAGCTTACTTTTTTACAGGAACAAAACAGGATTATTTGAGTAAAGATGTGAATTTTTCAACTCGTGGAATAGAAAATAATCCCAATAACCCAATACAACGTTTTAGAGTTGAGATTGAATTGGATAAGGTTTATAAAGGGATTGATATTGTTTTAGAAGGTATTTATTATGACTCTGATAAAGCTAATATTCGTCCAGATGCTCGACCTGTTTTGAATCGTTTGGCGAATGTATTATTACGAAATCCAGATATTCGTATCGAATTGACTTCGCATACGGATTGTCAAGGTAGTCCAACATATAATCAAAACCTTTCTCAACGTCGGGCACAGTCGGCAGTCGATTACTTAATTAAAAAAGGCGTTTCGGCAGATAGAATGACCGCACAAGGTTATGGCGAAACTCAATTATTAACTGATTGTTCTTGTTCTCGCTGTTCGGATGCAGAAAATCAATTAAATCGTAGAACGGCATTTAAAATTTTAGAATAGGACAGGCGTAGCTAACGCTCTTTTTAGATTTGCAGTTAATCGGTCAACCTGCGAGGTGTCCGAGAATTAAACTTACATCGATAAATTGGTAAATTAAAAAATGGTATAATAATTTCAGATACAGAAATTATTATACCATTTTTCAAACCACTTTATTTCAAATATTTTCTTGAAATAAAATAACTCAAGCAATGTCAATAGTAAAATACGCATGCACACTTATTTTCCTTTTTAGTTTTAATCTAATTATTGGACAAACCTTTCCTGTTTCCTCTATTTTAAATAACGGTGCAGATAGCAAACACATCAATTATGTCATCGTAGGCGATGGTTATACATCGAGTCAACAAACAACTTTTATAACCGATGCGATAGCGATTAAGGATGATTTATTTTCGCAATCACCATTTTTAGAATATAAGGATTTCTTTAATGTTTACGTGATTGAAGTACCATCGAATGAAAGCGGTGCAGATCATCCTGGAACGGCAACCGACGTGGTAGAACCTGCTTTTGCGGTACAAGATATTGATAATTATTTTGGTTCAACTTTTGATGCTTTTAATATTCATCGCCTATTAGTGCCAATGAATTCAAGTGCGGTTAATAATGTTTTAGCAACTAATTTTCCTGCTTACGACCAAGTCATGGTTATTGTTAATTCGCCTAATTATGGCGGTTCTGGCGGCTGGTTGGCAACTACTTCTACGAATCCTGCGGCGAACGAAATTGCTATTCATGAGATTGGACATTCATTTGTTGGACTTTCTGACGAATATTGGGCAGGCATTCAGTATGCGAACGAAAAAGCAAATATGACTCAAGAGACGAATTCAAACTTAGTCAAATGGTCAGACTGGATGAGTATTAATGATGTTGGAATTTACCCTTATGGTACTTCAAGTCCTCAATCAGATTGGCACCGACCACATCAAAACTGTAAAATGCGTTATCTTGGTTTTCCTTTTTGTTCGGTGTGTGCGGAAGCGATTATTGACCAAATTTACTCATTGGTTACACCAATTGAAAACAAAATTCCTGCGGCGTCTAATGTTATTTACAATAGTTTGCCGCTTGATTTTCAAGTTGACTTGATTTATCCAAACCCAAATACGTTGAGTATTGAATGGGTTTTGAATGGAGCCGTTGTCAATGCTACAACCAATCTTTTAACGCTTTCTGATAGTGATTTACCAAATACAAATAATACATTGACGGTGACCGTTACGGATAACACTTTACTTTCAAAATCCTATTTACCAAATGCAGGTTATACTTTTTCGCAATCTTGGAATGTGGTGAATAACGGTTCTACCATTAGCACAAATAAAGTTGATTTTGAAAATGATGTCAGTAAGTTTTTCTTTAAAGCTTTTCCAAATCCTACAACTGATATTTTAAATATTAGTTACTTTCATAGTGCCGCATCAATTGATGCAATTGTAAATACGGTTTCTGTTGATGGTAGAGTTTCTCAATCACAAGCAGTAAAACTATTAAATGGCGAAGGGAAATTTCAACTGAATATAGAGCATTTGCCCGCAGGTATCTATATGGTAAATATCAATGGGGAGGGATTAAATATGAGTTTTCAAATTATTAAACAGTAATGAATTAGATTGCTGAATTGTCATAATTGTTTCGCTTCGCTGATTTTTTTATAAGAGAGCGTAGAGAACAGAGAAGGTTTTTACGAATTATAGCAATTAGCGAAGCGAAGCAATTGAGTCATTAAAATAACTCAAAACAATCAAAACTATGAACAGTATTCAAAATATAGACAATATCCAAAAAGCATGGTTACTCGCTACCAAGTTGCATCAGGGACAAAAGTATGGTGGCTCAAAAGCAGGTGAAGATGTAGATTATATCAATCATATTGGAAGTGTTGTTTTTGAAGTGATGAATGTGTTGCCACACGAAAAAGCTATGAATGTTGATTTGGCTATATTGTGTGCGACCTTGCACGATTCGGTTGAAGATACATTATTTACCTATGAAGATGTGGAAACTCATTTTGGAAAAACTGTAGCGGATGGCGTGATGGCACTGACCAAAGACGAAACACTAGAAGGCGGAAAACGTGTTAAAATGGAAGATAGTTTGAAGCGAATAAAGCAGCAACCAAAAGAAATTTGGATGGTAAAATTAGCAGACAGAATCGTTAATTTGTCTTCCGCTCCGCATTATTGGAATACAGAAAAGAAAAAGGCTTACCAAGAAGAAGGTCAGTTGATTTTGGAAGCATTAAAGGAAGGCAGTGTTTTTTTAGCCAATAGATTAGAGGAGAAAATAAAGGAGTATCGTCAATATTTTTAGAAACGATGTATATTATAGTACTTCATAAAGTCTTGCACCTTGAATTCTCCTAACAACTCATTGTCATCATCAAAATAGGCAATCTCGCAATTTTCAAGCGTTTCTACTTCAATTAATTCTAAAATATTTCTAATGTCTTGTATTTTATAGGAAACTTTTAATAGGAAATACTTATCTGGATCTAAATAAGTCGTCGCATTAACGGCTAATTCCATAACAATTTCTTCGCCACTTATCAGCTTGCGATGAAGGGAGTGAATGGAATATTTGGATGTCATAGTTGATGAAGGCATGTGTTTCAGCTATTTGTTACTCTTTTAAAGAACTCTTACAATAGTTGTTTAAAGATATGTATTTTTTTT
>CAZMEH010000229.1:0-10489 GCA_964564885.1 uncultured Saprospiraceae bacterium
AAGGATGGCTAGATGCCAATGGCAATGGGAAAATTAGTTATGATCAAGGGTTTTATGCTAGAGTGTATGTTCAACTTCAAGCCAATTGTTCTACAGACTTGTCTAGTGGTTATGATAAGTTGCATTCTTATGAAATAGAATCTTATACTAATCCTAAACTAACAGGAACGCCTAATTATACTGCATCTTATGAAGATGTTAAAGATGTTCGACTAATAGAAAAACCAAATCTTAAGATACAGGCGACGCCCAAAACTAGGCAAATTATTGAATCGCCTACTTGTTTCTCGCTTGATATAGTCAATGCAGGTGATGCAAGGGCAGACAATGTTTACTGGGCGTTTGATGATTTCAATGGTAGTGTAATTGCCATAAGTTTATATGAAGTAGTTGGAAATAATACAGTACTTATCACACCAACATCTCTAGGGTTGTATCCAATAGGAACGGTAAATAGTGGGAAAACACGTTCTTTTGAGCTATGTGTCCAATCGAATAACTGTGCCATGGATAGCCTTAAACTATCAACAGGTTGGGATTGTTCAGGTTATCCTACGTCACTTGAAGAAGCAGAGTGTGGTCAAAGTGATAAAGTTTACTTAGTGCCTCTACAATCGGAATTAGGGATGGTTATTTCAAACCCTTCCTCGGAAGTAACCTTAGATCTTTGTGAAGAATTAGAATACGAAATAACATTATCTTCTGCTTATATTGGTTCGCTGAATGATATTAATCTATACTTTCAATTACCTCCTAATGTGGCTTACCAGTCAGGTAGTATGGAGCTACTTTATCCAGTAACAGGTACTTATCAAACGATAGCTGACCCGACGAGTCAATTTGGTGGATTATCTATAAACGTATCTGAACAAGATCCAGTTTTGGCTTCTACAGGTTTACCAGGGACGGTACAGATTGGACAAAATGTTTTAAAAGTAAAATTCAAAGTACAAACAGAATGTAACTATTCTTCTGGGAGTCGGGTGAAGTTTTTATCGTACGCTTACAACCCTTGTGGTAATTTTGCAAATTATCGTTTCTCACCAGCACCAAAACATAATATAACGGGTGTTTCTACTCCATTTGCATCGAGTATAAATATACAAGACTTAATACTTAATGCTTGTGCAGAAGATAATAGTACTTTGAATATAAGTATGAATCTTGCTGCTGGAAGTCAAGCGATAGGTTCAAGTGATAGTGTAGCTATCATCCTTCCTGTTGGTGTTAGATACATACCGAATTCTTATACTGCAATTAGTAATGCGGTTACTTCCGAACCAACAGTAGAGATCGAAAATGGATATCAAATTGTTTATGTTGATTTAGAAGATGGTGTAATTTCTGGTAATACGGTTCAATTTAGAATTGATATCGAAGCGTTTGATGTTGGTCAAGATTGTCGAGATTATGACATTACAGTCCAGTCATTTAATTCGCAAAATACATCTTGTGTAGGAGTCGTAGGGCCGTGTAGTGTAAGGGTTATTTCTTCAGAAACATCCAAAAATATTATAATAGAAAAGCCAAGCTATACGATAGATTGGAATAATGCAATAGCAACACCGATTAGCGTAGACTCATTAAGTTTAGCTTATTCTGTAACGCTTGAAAATAATTCTTTAATACTAATTGACTCCACTGTAGGTGTTGTTGTTGAAATATACAATGATACCGATGGAGATGGTAGATATTCAATAGGCGATTTAAAAGTTGGAACATCTATATTCAAATCTAATATAGCAGGATTAGCAACCATTGTATTTACGGATACTATTAATATACATGTTAGTCGCATTTGTAATTTACTTGCGGTAGTTAATCCAGAAACAGCTTGTGCCTGTGGTGAAGACGAGTCTTTCTTAATAGACGCAGAACTCAATAATACTTTTACTAGATCGGAAGGTGTCTGTTCTAATGAAACAACTACGTTTGGACCAGCAACAGTATCTGGTTACACTTACGAATGGTTTGGTATTAATGGTGCGGATTTAAATGCATTAAGTACAATAACAAATTCGCCAACTCAATTCGTTTATAATAATAACACAGGAGGAGAAGTCACTTGGGAATATGTTGTTCGTGTGATAGCAGGAGCAAATTGCTATACTTACGATACAATGCAAATAACGATTTATCCAGAAATTGATGAAGTAGTTACATCTGGAACATGTGCAGGCTTTCCAACCGTATTGAATGGGCTTTTAGGAACAACAGGAGTTTGGACGCCAAGTACCAATGTAAATGATGTCAATGATCCTGTTACTGGCTTGTCTGGAATTCAAGCAACTACTACGTACACTTGGACCTATACCGATGCTAAAGGCTGTACCGCTTATTTTCGCCAAACAGTTGCCTTGACAGGTTGTTCGCCTAGAACTATGATTGGTGATTATGTGTGGAGAGATGATAATCGTGATGGTATTCAAGATGTAGGTGAACCACCTTTATTTAATGTTCCAGTCTACTTATTTGATGCAGATGATCCGACTGTTCCATTGGCAACGACTTATACTGATGCAAATGGTTATTACGAATTTAATCCAATACCAGCAGCTAATTATCGAATAGGATTTGGAAATCCTTATGATTTCGATCCAAGTCCAAAAGATGTTGGTGGTGATGATGAAATAGATAGTGACATGAATCCTGCGACATTTTATACGGATCCGATACTTGTCGCCAATGGTGATAGTATTACAACTATTGATGCTGGATTTATGCCAATGCAAAAAATTGGAAACTATGTTTGGAATGATTTGGATAGTAATGGCGTACAAGATCTAGGAGAATTACCAATAGAAGGAGCAACTGTTCAGTTGTACAAAGCTGATGGAACATTAGCTGAAATAACAACAACGAACGCTAATGGCGCATATGTCTTTAGAGTTGAACCAGGTGAATATTACTTAGTTTTTGATGTAAGTACTAATGTAAGCGGTATTAATTATGTACCAGCACCTCAGAGTAATTCAGGTAATACAGAAACGGATAGTGACCCAGATCCGCTAGGACAGACTGCTAATTTTACTATCATTGCTGGACAAGATAGACTTGATCTTGATGCAGGTTTCAACGGTGTAGAGGATTGTGGAAATGGAGTTGATGATGATGGCGATGGTGCAACGGATTGCTCTGATACGGATTGTCTTCCTCTTATAGAATCTGTTGTAGCGCAAGATCCAACTTGCTTTGGAGGAGCGAATGATGGACAAATTACTATCACCGCAACAGGACTTGGAACATTATATTATAGTATCAATAATTCACCAGTATGGCAAACATCCAATGTGTTTTCTAATCTTGGAGTAGGACAATATTTTATTTTGGTTAAAAATCAAGGAGGATGTACGGCAGCATACACTGTTAATCCTATAAAATTTGACTTGCCAACTTGTTTGGAAATTTGTGATGATGGCATTGATAATGATGGTGATGGATTGATAGATTGTGGTGATCCAGATTGTGGTGCTATAATCCCAACTATCGAAGACATTATTGAGAATTAAACTAGCAATTCCAAATTAGAACTTGTTTAGAACTCATTCCTAATTTATTGTAAATCAATAATTTTAGGAATGAGTTTTTATAATATAGTTATTGTTGCGTAACAAAATCCTATAAGAGCATTACACTACTTAACACTTACTGCCAAAACATCAACCGTTTCCAGAATGGTTTTTTCTTTGATTTAGGAATAGGAGAGGCGTTTCCCTGAATTTGAGCTTTATACAGTTCATCTATGGATTCAGTAGAAATCGAACCCAATTCATGAAATTGTTTCATTGAATCTTGCAAATCCGTAATCGAAGTATGAAGTGGAATAGCCAAATGACCACTATCGACCTTAGGCAGTACATGAATTTTTATATTTCTAGTAGCTGTTCCCATTGCACCTTTTGCCGATAATTTGAAGGTTGAAGTAGTTGTCGGTGTGAAAATTTTTTCACCTTGATAATTAATATTTCCAACGCCGTCCAGTTTTATCCATTCCGCATTTGTAATCGACCAAGTTAATTTGATGCGTTGACCTTCGTTAATTCCAAAATTATCAGAATGAGTACTCGGACTTTCCAATTGAACATACTCTTTGAGTTGCTCGTCATAAGCTAAAACCTTATAATCAAAACCAACCTCCTGATAGACTTTAATATATAACGTTTTAATTTTGGTCTGACCGATTCCTTGCGCTTTAATCCGAATATGTGCGTCCTCTTTGAGTTCTAAATCAATACTTCCTTCATTATCAACCTTTCCCACACCTTTGTTGATTTCTACATGTCGAGCATTCGTTACTCGCCAATGAATGGTGACTTTTTCACTTCGTTCTAAGACGAGCTTACTTGCACTCAATTCAATGTCAATATCATGGTCAGTAATGGCAAAAGAAGTCGTGAAGCCTTTTAATTTTACATAATGATTGGTGTAGACTTGAATCAGTTGACCGATATTTTCAGGCATTTCTCGATTAGATTGCTCGGAAGCTAGCAATATTTTATTATCAATAATACAAAAATGATCATTGGGTAAAATAGTAAAAGGTAAACCTTTTTTGAATTTAAAAACATCACCACCTGTTTTCTTTAAACGAAGCAGAAAGTTAAAATACTCTAAATTAGATGCAAATTTATTTTGCTCCGAACCACTGACCAAAAGCTCAATGGCAACGCCCTTATTTATTAAGCGGAGCAATTGACTATGAAGAGAACTATCTTGAAAAGGAGGTCCGAAAATCAACAAGGAATAGTTGACTTTAAACAAGTTTTGTTGAATTGATCGTTCAAATTGGTCATTCGATGTTGGAATATAGTGATACACGCTGTAAGTTTTATTTTACTCAAAATCAGACGGTGTCAGTTTTTAAAACCAACACGGTTTTGGGTTTTTATTTTAATAGTTTTTATCATAAAACAGGCTAGCAATACTCCAATTAATCAGTTTTACAGCTAATCTAGCTAAAATGAATACTTGCGAAATAATGAAACCAATATAAATTTGAGAAGTATTATCTATTTCAAAATTCAACATATAAATATAATTCAAACCATAAACAATAAGCAGCAATCCAAGGTTAATCAAGTAAAGCGTATAAGTTGATTTGAAGTGTTTAATGATAAATTTGAATGCGGAAACGATAGATTTGAAAATAAATTTGTCATTATTACGCACCAAAATAACCTTTGTATAATCGTGCCACATGAAGAAAAACGTAGACACAAGGACATAAAAAGGTAATAACCATTTCCAAGCGGTGAAAATAACGGTATCATCTTCTAATGAAAAACCATTCACCATGAAATAATAAATAAGGAAAAATACACCTAAGACAAAAGCATGAATAAAGAAGAAATATACAGTCAATCGAAGCATTTTCCAAAAGTAAGCCGCACTATTGCCCCAAAATATCGCTCTATTCCACTTAACAGGTTTTTCTTTATAAATAGCTAAAATACCGCCAACAAAAAAGACCATTAATAGCAAAAATAAGCCAACGACTAAGACAAATTGCTGCGTAATAGCTGAAAAGCCATCGCCATAATTGGTCATGAAATCATTCAAAAAAGTATAATCAAAACCCTTAATCAAATCTTCCACCATTAAAGAATGTCCAGCTTTGCTTTCTAAATAGCTCTTGATAGGCATAGCAATAAAGATAGCCATAACCAATGTCAATAAATATAGTAAAAGCCACATTTGACGATATTGCCAAAACTGACGCAATCCTTTTTTTAATGTTGAAAATAAGCCCATTTATGATTTTAAATTTACAATTTTAAGTAATATTAATAGTTGTGGTTTTCGTTCCTTATTTTTAAACAAGTTCTATATTCCTTTACTTAAATACTATCCAATATTTCTTTTGGAATAAAATTCTTTAAAATAGAACGTTGTTCTTCCTCAATCACTAAGAATTTCCAAAGCGTTGCTCCATTTTCTGAAATAGCAACAACATCTTTCTCTGCATAGACTACAAATTTATCCTTTTTTCCATCATAGGACACATTATCAGCACCGAAAGTTGTTTCAAACAGCCCTTTCGTAAGATTTTTACTTTCTTCTGTTGGCTCGTAGTCTCTGATTACTTTTATAGTCATAAAAGAAGAATATCGTAATTTAGAATAGAATTTTTCTTCTACTTTTTCTATATCACTGACAGTTAAAATTTCAGAATCGTAAATTTCAAATGCCATTTTTGGATTATTAAATGTTTCCACCATTGCTTTTACTATTTGTTCTTTAGGAACTAATTCAAAGAAATCAGGAAGCATATATTCCACCGCTGTTTCAAAATCCTTATTTTCAATAAGGGATAAGTAATTGGTAAAATCCAATTTTATACTATCAATTGCTTTTTGCTCATTGACTGTTTTTTTTGTAGCAGTGCAACTTACGAAGAGCATGATGATTAGTAAAACAGAAGTTATATTTTTCATTTTTTAGTTTTAATAGACAAGATTAGCAAGGTTAATAGGATTTGTCTGATGGCTTTCTAGAAGTCTTTTAAATGACTGTAAATTTTGTAAATAACTAATAATCACTAATGCTAATAGTTCGTCCTATCGCCTTATACTCACCTGATCACTTTAAGTCTATTTAACTGAAAGCAATTTTAGTTCAGAGCACAGAACATAGTCCCGAAACCTCAGGACTATGTTCTGTTGATACGCTGTGACTTAATTAGATAAGATTAAATTTTTGCGTTCGCTATCTTATTTTCCAAACTAGCCTTTACAAAAGCAACAAATAACGGATGTGGATTTTCGACGGTACTTTTCAATTCTGGATGATACTGTACGCCAACGAACCATGGATGTTCTTTTACCTCAATAGCTTCAACTAATCCTGATTCTGGATTAAAACCAGAAGCTTTCATACCTGCTTTCTCGAATGCTTCTAGGTAAGCATTATTAAATTCATAGCGATGACGATGGCGTTCGCTAATTTTAATTTTTTTATAAGCAGCTTGGATTTTAGTTTTTCTTTTCAACTCACACGGATAAGCCCCGAGACGCATGGTACCACCTTTTTTAGTGATTTTTTTCTGTTCTGCCATCATGTCGATAACAGGATTTGGCGTATTTTCTTGCATCTCTACAGAATGCGCATCTAATCCCAAAACATTGCGAGCATACTCAACAACCGCACATTGCATACCTAAGCAAATACCGAAAAATGGAATGTTATTTTCACGAACATAACGAATAGTATTTAGTTTTCCATCAATACCACGTTCGCCAAAACCAGGCGCAACTAACACACCGTCAAAACCTTTCAAATGTTCAGCTGCATTCGTTTCATCAATTTCTTCTGAATGAATTGGATGAACCCTTACTTTTGTTTCGTTGACCGCACCGGCGTGAATAAATGATTCATAAATTGATTTATAAGCATCTTGTAACTCGTTGTACTTTCCAACCAAACCGATATTTATTGTCTGTTTTGGATTCTTATGTTTCTTTAAAAAAGCTTTCCATTTGTTCATTTTTGGAGAATGCTTTTCTAACAGTCGAAGTTTTGAAAGAACCGTTCTATCCAAATTCTCTTCTAACATGAACATAGGAACATCATAAATAGTATCCGCATCAATTGCCTCAATCACTGCGCCCATTTCCACATTACAAAATAAGGCTAACTTACGTCTAATCGCTGTCGTAATTGGTCGCTCGCAACGACAAACCAAAATATCTGGCTGAATGCCTGTTTTTAGAAGCTCTTTAACAGAATGCTGAGTTGGTTTTGTTTTCAATTCTTTCGCAGCATTCAAATAAGGAATCAAAGTCAAATGAATAGCTAGACAACCTTCTCGACCTCTATCCCAACGGAATTGACGCAATGCTTCCAAATACGGTAATGACTCAATATCGCCAACTGTTCCACCTAATTCGGTAATAATAATATCAAATTGACCATCCATCAATTGCAAACGGCGTTTGATTTCGTCGGTAATATGAGGAACAACTTGCACCGTTTTACCCAAATAATCGCCATTTCGTTCTTTATCAAGAACCGTTTGGTAGATGCGACCAGTTGTTACATTATTCGCTTGTGAAGTTGGCGTATTCAAAAAACGTTCGTAATGACCTAAATCTAAATCAGTTTCCGCACCATCTTCTGTTACATAGCATTCGCCATGCTCATATGGATTGAGTGTGCCTGGATCGATATTAAGATATGGGTCAAACTTTTGAATGGTCACTGTAAAGCCTCTTGCTTGAAGCAATTTGGCTAATGAAGCTGCAATAATTCCTTTCCCTAAAGACGAAGATACGCCACCCGTAACGAATATATATTTAGTCATTTTCTCTCTTTTACAACAAGCTAATTCTATCAAATCAAAATTCAATGCTACGGGATGCAAAACTAACGAAATGAAATTGGAATTTTAGTATGATTATAGAAAACAAATATTTAAAGTCGAATAGAGGAATTGTTATAATTGTTAAATTGCATGATTGATGTGAATATTACGACACAAATGTTCGATAAGTAAGAATTTAGTAACTCAATAATTTTTTAGCAATGTAAATTTTAAAAACCAATTGCTAACGTTTAAAAATTCAATGAAATAATTATGAAACCAATCATCATAAACCGAAAAGGAATTCCGTTTTTCCATGAAAAAACAGTATTAGAATTTCAGCAAGATGTTTACGAACGTTATGATGAAATGGTGGTTCGACAATCTGCGCTACATTTGGCGGACGAGTTATGGAGCAGGTATCCATTTCAACCCGTTTTTGATTTCGCTGAAAAACATTATCTGGTAGAGACGTTGCACTGCAACGTCTCTACGGAAACGGAAACGGAAATCAACATTGTAGAAATCGGTTGCAGTGTCGGCAGATGGATTGCAACGTTGGCAAAACGCTACCCGAAAGCTACTTGTTGGGGCATTGATTATAGTTATCAAATGCTAAAACGGGCGAATGAATTTTGGGTGCAAGGTAAAGATATTTCGATTGACTTGACCAATAAAGGATTTCTAAAACAATCCATAAAAAGCGAAATATTAAGTAATTTAAAATTTGCATTAGCGAAAGCAGAAAACCTACCTTTTGATGATAATAGTCAAGATTTAGTATTGAATAGTTTTTTAATAGATCGATTAGAAAATCTGATGCACGGCTTAGAGGAAATGTATCGAGTTTTAAAACCAAACGGCAAACTTATCGTCGTCACACCTTTAAATTTTAATAAAGCGGAGCATTGGAAAACGTATTATCCGCCGATTCAATTATCAAATATTTTAAAGGAAATGGGTTTTGAAATTTTGGATTGGAAAGAAGATATAATGGTGAACGAACCGTTGGATTTTCATGGAAATGTGGTGTGTTGGAAGTGTTTGGGATTTGTGGTGAAGAAAAAAATGACTTCATAGAATAAAAACTAGGGTAAGTTTTTGAATAAAAAAAGTTGGTCTACCAAAAGAGGTAGACTGACTGACTTTTATGCTGAAATATTTCAGCATAAATACAAGGGAGTTTCTTTACAATTTCATTATTCTACTTGATAAATTGCTTGACGTTAATATGTCCATTTTCTTGTTGAATATGTAAGATGTATTGACCTTTTGGCAAGTCACTCACATTAATTGTGAAACTTGTCCCGAAGCCTCGGGATTGTCCATTATGAATTGTCAATTCCTTCACAGGTTGCCCAAGTACATTATAAATCGTCGCTTGACCTTGCCCGTCTATGATGTTCAATTGATCTTGAACAGGATTAGGAAAGATTTGTAATTCGTAATCCGAGATTCCTAATTCCACATTGATAATATCAGAATATTCAAACTGACCATCCAAATCAATTTGTTGCAAGCGATAGTAGAGACGTTTTACCAAAACGTCTCTACCCAAAACATCTGTACCAACATCCAAATAAGTATAATTCTGTGTTTCGAGCGTTGTACCATTTCCTAACACAAAATCCAAGGTTTTCCATTCTTTAGCATCAGTACTACGTTGAACTTCAAAACCTTCATTATTTTTCTCAGTAGCCGTTTGCCATTGCAATAATGTACCTTCTGTTGTCATTTGTCCTTTCAAATAGGTCAGCTCTACTGGAAGTGCTGGTCCATTCTTATAATACTTGATAGCACCAGCCCTTACACCAATAAAGGCATCAAAGTCACCATCGTTGTCAATATCTTCAAACGTAGGTTTTGAGTAACTTTCTTCTACACCATCAAGAGGATTACTAGCACCTGTTTGTACGGTGAATACAGGCACAAGATTTGTTCCTGTATTCTGATAATATTTGATATTACCATTGGCGGCGTCACCAATAAATGCATCAAAGTCACCATCGTTGTCGATATCTACAAACGTTGGAGCTGCGAGATAACCTACGTCTACACCATCAAAAGGATTACTAGCACCTGTTTGTACGGCGAAGGTAGGAGTAACATTTGTTCCTGTATTCTGATAATATTTGATAGTACCATTTCTTTCACCAATAAATGCATCAAAGTCACCATCGTTGTCGATAT
>CAZMEH010000230.1:0-2385 GCA_964564885.1 uncultured Saprospiraceae bacterium
TAGAAATTAAGCAGTTAACTTTAAAAAATCATCAAATATAATTTGACATTTTTTAATTCGTAATTCCTAAACTTGTCCCGACTTCTCGGGATTCTTAATTAAAAAAAACGTGGCTGGAAATATATTTGGAAATACATTTAGAATAACGACTTTTGGTGAGTCGCACGGAAAAGCAGTTGGTGTTATCATTGATGGCTGTCCGTCAGGTATAGAAATAGACGAAGCATTCATTCAAAGTGAGTTAACTCGCAGAAAACCAGGACAATCAAAGATTGTTACTCAACGAAAAGAAGATGACACTTTTCAATTGTTGTCTGGCGTATTTGAAGGGAAATCAACAGGAACACCTATCTCAATGGTGATTTTTAATAAAGATGCTCGTTCGAGAGATTATTCTCATATCTACGATAAATTTCGACCATCGCACGCCGATTTTACTTATCAAGAGAAATATGGTATTCGTGATTACAGAGGCGGCGGACGTTCTTCTGCTCGTGAAACAGCAGCTAGAGTAGCAGCAGGAGCAGTTGCAAAATTATTTCTAAAGCAATACGGCGTTGAAATTACGGCTTACGTTAGTCAAGTTGGTGCGTTGAAATTGGATAAACCGTATCAAGCACTCAATTTTGAAAATATTGAAAAAACACCTATTCGCTGTCCAGATTTGGAAATGGCGGAGCAGATGATACAGCATATCAAAGAAATTAAAAAAGCGGGTGATACGATTGGCGGTGTTATCAATGCCGTTGTAACAGGTTGTCCTGTTGGGATTGGCGAACCTGCTTTCGATAAATTGCACGCTGATTTGGCTAAGGCAATGCTAAGTATCAATGCTTGTAAAGGCTTTGAATATGGTTCTGGTTTCGATGGCGTAACGATGCGTGGCTCGGAACATAATGACGTTTTTGTGAATGACAATGGTCAAATAAAAACGACTACGAATTATTCAGGCGGTATTCAAGGCGGTATTTCTAACGGAATGGATATCTATTTTAGAACAGCTTTCAAGCCTGTGGCGACTATTATTCCTGAACAGGATTCCGTAAATGAAGCGGGTGAAGCGGTAAAAGTTGTCGGAAAAGGTAGACACGATCCTTGTGTTGTGCCTAGAGCTGTTCCGATTGTGGAAGCGATGGCTGCTTTGGTCTTGGCAGATCATGTGCTTAGACAACGAACGGTTAAGGGTTGAGTATTGAACCACAGAAATTAAACACTTGACTTAAATTAATAAAAAAATTGCTCGTTATAATTATAGCGAGCAATTTTTTTGCTTCAGACACAAGTTCTCTTCCCTTGGTCTCCTTGAGATTTCAAATCAATTCTTTTTAGTAATTTCATATCAACAAAAATATATACTCTTCTATTTCATTTAACGTATTAAATAGCTACGAACTTCTTATGAACGAATTAGAAAAACCAAAAAAAAGAAGCCGTTTACGACAGATTTTAGGTAAAGAATATTACATTTTAAAACGAAAAATAGATTGGCATTTTGGCAATAAGAAGTGGGCAAAAGAGTGCACAGATAATTTTGGTGGTACGGCTGTTTTTGAGCATCGCTCGCTGATTTTACGACCATTGAAAGAGGTTGATATGTATTTGCAAGAAAATAAACGGACTAATTTGCAGTTGGCAATTGTGCATTTGGATAAAATCGTGATTCAGCCTGGTGAGACGTTTTCGATTTGGCGGCTAGTCGGACGACCGAGCAAAAGGAAGGGATACTTGGAAGGATTGGTATTAAAAGAGGGCAAAACGGGCAAAGATACTGGTGGCGGTTTGTGTCAATTGGGAAATTTGCTGTTTTGGATTTTTGCGCACAGTCCGCTTACGATTACCGAGCGATACAGACACGGCTACGATGTGTTTCCAGGAGTGAATAGGAAAGTGCCGTTTGGAGCTGGGGCTACGCTGTCTTACAATCACATAGATTTGCAGGTGAAAAATGAAACTTCACAGCCTTTTCAGTTGCATTTGTGGCTAGATGACACACATCTCAATGGGGCATTGTGGAGTGCCGAACCTTTGAAGGAAACATACTCCGTAGTGGAGCGTAGCCATAAAATGTCGCAACAGTTTTGGGGCGGCTACTCTCGGCACAATCAAATCGTGCAAGTGATAAAAGACAAAGCGACAGGGAAGGAGCGAGAGCAACTTTTGGTAGAAAATCATGCAATTATGATGTATAATCCATTTTTAGAGTGATTCTTTAAAAAAAAATATGATTAATGTTGATATATAGTTCCTAATATAGCTGTATCGCTTCAACCAAGATAAATATTGCTTGTTATGACTAGAATGTGTTGCGGCGAGCAGTAGCGTTGAAGTAAGGTTAGTTTGAAACTCTAAAGAAGCTTATGAGTCTCTGATATCTATTGAATACAT
>CAZMEH010000231.1:0-1553 GCA_964564885.1 uncultured Saprospiraceae bacterium
AGATGTTCTAATTTATTATTTTCAAAGGCTTCTCTTAAATGAATAACGGTAGGAGTAGAATACGAGTAGTCGGTATGTGCTAAAAAACCAATGATATTTTGGAGTAATGAATTACGCACCTCCGAGTTTGGATAATTTAATACATATAAATCATTTGCTTTCTTTTCTTTTATAGTTAAATAGCCTGTTTGAAATAATAATGGTATTAATTGTAAATGCTTAATGCTATAAGACGAAAAGGTAACTTCGCCAACTTCCAAGTTCTCTAATTGAACCATTTTTTGATTTTCCATCAACTCCAATAGAAAAGTTGGTGTACCTGTTTCAAACCAAAAATTCTTAAACTCTCCAAAGTCAAAATAAGATAATAAAGAGTATGGATTATAAAGAAAATCTTTTCCATTCCAACTGTATCCATTGTACCAGCGACGTATTTCTTCCTTTAATTCGGTGGTTGTTATTTTATTTTCATCTGCTAATTCCTTTATTTCTTCATCAAAGTTCTCTTCTAATTCTTGTTGTGAAATACCCGTTAAACCAACATAACGTCTATGAAAGGTAATATCTGTTAAATTATTTAGCTCTGAAAATATGCTCACCTTGCTAAATTTAGAAATACCCGTAATCATCAGAAATTCAATATACGGGTCACAATCCTTAATCACAGAATAGAAAGACTTTAATACACTTCTATTTTGTTCAGCTATTTCAATTTTCCCACCCAAATAGTCAATGATAGGTTTATCATATTCATCAATTAGTAAAACTACTTTGCCTTCTTTGCTGGCAACTCTTTCTATTAATTCTCGGAATTTTGACGGATAATCAGCATTTTTTAAAGTTATATTATAATCCTTTGCTAGTTTATTTAAGGTTTGATTGATAGCATTTTCCAATCCGATTACTCGATGTCCCATTCCACTAAATCCAATATGTATGACTGGATTTGTTTTTGACCAATCCCATTTATCTTCAATCCAAAGTCCTTTGAATAATTCTTTTTTTCCTTGATAAAGTGATTTGATTGTAGATAACATTAAGGATTTTCCGAACCTTCTAGGACGTGCATAGAAATAGTACTTCCCATCTAGTAGATTGTGAATCTCTTTTGTTTTATCAATATATAATAGATTTCGTTCTATTATTTCACTAAATGTTTGTATTCCTAGCGGATATGATTTCATGTTTTAATGTTAAAGTATCGTCGTCTCGATAGTTATCGGGATTAGTCGACAAGATGCCCAACTAATGTGAAGAATATGTTTTTTACACCATGTCGACTAAAGTCAACGGTACATTTTCACTAAGCAATATTAGAAAACTTCTCTTCCAGAATCGCTTTAGTTGCTAAATAGAAAATATCCATAAATTTATTCTCTACCGTTGCATCACCGATGGTACGTTCCGCCTTATTGAGTTTTTCATCAAAAAAGCCATAGTGCCAGCTCTTACCGAAACGGAAAAGGCTACGTTTTTGCTCAACACCTTCTACGAATGAATCAAGCGTACTTTCTGCAACATCGAAATTAAACAGCTTTAAACCACGAGTATTT
>CAZMEH010000232.1:0-11081 GCA_964564885.1 uncultured Saprospiraceae bacterium
TAACTTACGGTTTTTAACTGGTTCTTTTTTCCTTTAACTTCCTTAAAAAATAGCTCCAGAGCTAGGCTATGCAGAGATTTTTTAACTCGTTAAAGAAAAAATTAACGATGCTAAAACCCGTAACTTATTCTATTGGCGTTCCTAAGGAACGCCAATTTAATAACTTACCGATTTCAATTTGTTATTTATTCCTTTAACTTCATTTAAAAAAAATAACTACGCTCAAATCAGTAACTTATTATATTGGTGTTGCTAAAGATAGTTTTTTTGTACAAAAAAGTTGAAAATTAAAAAATTATTATCCCAAATAATATAGAACTATTTGGAATAATATTCACTTAGACCTATATTTGCGTTCCGAACAGATGCCGTATTGATACACTTAAGTATCAATACGGCATTTGCAAAAATAAATCAAGCATTAAATCCAATAAAAATGCCTTTAGACAAATCAATAAGGTCTGTTTTGATTATCGGAAGTGGACCAATTATCATTGGACAAGCCTGCGAATTTGACTATTCTGGAACACAAGCATCGAAAGCATTAAGAGAGGAAGGCATCGAAGTTTCGCTGATTAATTCTAATCCTGCGACTATCATGACCGACCCAATGACGGCTGATCATGTTTATCTCAAACCTTTAACACCTGAAAGTATTGTCGCAATCTTAGAAGAGCGACAAATCGATGCAGTGCTGCCTACAATGGGTGGACAAACTGCATTGAATCTTGCTATTGAGGCAGAAGATTTGGGTATTTGGGAAAAGTATGGAGTTAGAATGATTGGTGTTGATACCAACGCTATCAAACTGACAGAAGACCGTGATTTGTTCAAAAAACTCATGATTTCAATGGGTTTGACTGTCGCAAAATCTTTTATTGCGAATTCGTTCTTGGAAGGAAAAGAAGCTGCACAAAAAATTGGTTTTCCATTAGTATTGCGTCCGTCGTTTACCCTTGGCGGTTTCGGTGGCGGTTTTGTAATGGATCCTAAAGAATTTGATGTTGCATTGCGTAGAGCCTTAAGTTCTTCTCCAACGCACGAAGTGCTAGTAGAGCAAGCTATTTTAGGTTGGAAAGAGTACGAACTGGAATTGCTGCGTGATTTAAATGACAATGTAGTCATTATCTGTACGGTCGAGAATCTTGACCCGATGGGTATTCACACAGGTGATAGTATTACCGTAGCGCCAGCCATGACACTTTCTGACACTTGTTTCCAAAATATGCGTAGCACAGCAATTGCGATGATGCGTAAACTTGGAAATTTTGCGGGAGGTTGTAATGTACAGTTTGCGGTAAGTATGGACACGGAAGAGTTAATTCCTATTGAAATTAATCCTCGTGTTTCTCGTTCCTCTGCTTTGGCGAGTAAAGCAACGGGTTATCCGATTGCTAAAATTGCTGCCAAATTATCTGTCGGTTATCACTTGGATGAACTCAAGAACCAAATTACCAAAACTACTTCTGCTTATTTCGAACCTACATTAGATTACGTTATCGTAAAAATGCCACGTTGGAATTTTGAAAAATTCAACGGAGCTGATGATCGTCTAGGTTTGCAAATGAAGTCAGTAGGAGAGGTGATGGCAATTGGTCGTAACTTCTTGGAAGCTTTACAAAAAGCTTGTCAATCACAAGAAAATGGTCGTCAAGGTTTAGGTGCGGATAGCAAGCAATGGTATAAAACAGAAGATATTTTAGAGCGTTTAGAGAATGCTCGTGATGATAGAATTTATCGCCTAAAAGATGCGCTTCGACTTGGTGTACCGAGTAAATCGGTTCAGCGAATCACTCGTATTGATATGTGGTTTATCAAGCAAATTCAACGTTTGGTAAAGATTGAGCAAAAGCTTATTCAATACCGTTACATTGAGAATGTACCAACGATTTTGTTTAAGGAAATGAAAGAATTGGGTTACGTTGATGCTCAAATGGCTTGGTTACTTAAAATTCCAGTGGAAGAAGTAACAGCACGTCGTTTTGAATTAGGTATCAGACGTACCTTCAAAATGGTGGATACTTGTGCTGCAGAATTTGAAGCGAAAACACCTTATTTCTATTCTACATTTGATGATGAAAACGAAAGTATTCCATCGGATAAGAAAAAAATAATCGTTTTGGGTTCTGGACCAAATAGAATTGGTCAAGGTATTGAGTTTGATTATTGTTGTGTGCATGGTTTGATGGCGGTTAAAGAAGAAGGTTATGAGTCCATCATGATTAATTGTAATCCTGAAACGGTTTCGACTGATTTTGATGTAGCTGATAAATTATACTTTGAGCCAGTCAACTGGGAACACATCGAGGAAATCATTCACTTAGAGAAGCCAGAAGGAATTATCGTTCAGCTTGGCGGACAAACGGCTTTGAAACTAGCGGAAACGTTCGATAAGAAAGGAATCAAAATTATTGGTTCTAGTTATCAATCGTTAGATGTTGCGGAAGATAGAGGACGTTTTTCTGATTTGTTGAAAGAATTAGAAATTCCGTATCCTAGATATGGTGCGGCAGATGATGCGGATGAAGCATTAGAAATCGCTAAGAAAGTTGGTTATCCTGTTTTGGTTCGTCCATCGTATGTACTCGGTGGTCAGCGCATGAGAATCGTTATCAACGATAAAGAGTTAGAAAGTTCGGTTTTGAACATTCTAAAACATATGCCTAATAACCGTATTTTGATTGACCAATTTTTGGACAGAGCAAAAGAAGCGGAAATAGATGCTATTTGTGATGGCGACGAGGTGCATATCATGGGAATCATGGAACACATTGAGCCTGCTGGTATTCACTCAGGCGATAGTTCTGCGGTATTGCCACCTTACAGTTTATCGCAAGAAGTAATTGATAGTATGATAGAATATACTAAACGTATTGCTTTTGCTTTGGATGTAAAAGGTCTTATCAATATACAATTTGCGATTAAAAATGAGAATGTTTACGTGATTGAGGCGAATCCTCGTGCTTCTCGTACAACGCCATTTATCGCAAAGGCTTATGGTGTACCTTATATCAGAATTGCGACGCAAGTGATGCTTGGACGTAAGTTGAAAGAATTTAAAATGGTGAACAAAATGGATGGTTATGCTATCAAAGTTCCTATTTTCTCTTTCGATAAGTTTCCAAATGTTGATAAGCAACTTGGGCCTGAAATGAAATCTACTGGTGAAGAAATTCGATTTATCAAAGATTTGAGCGACCCATTCTTTAGAGATTTAGAAAAAAATCGTTCTCAATACTTGAGTCGATAGTCTTGAATTAAGAATTACGAATTAAAAATGATTGTTCAGTGCTTTTTGCATTGGGCAATCATTTTTTTTGTAAAAAGTGCGAATGAGTAGAAAAGGTATAAATGGGCATCTTGCCCGTTCGCACTAGTGTTTGCGGTAAATGTTTGTGCTTTTTGTTTAATTATGTTCCTGTTTTTTGATAGTGTTTGTGCAAACGGGCTACCGAGAAATCGGGATGTAACCACAGGATGCCCATTAATACCTTTCTGCCCGTTTATTTTTCTAATCAACGTATAATATAATCGCATTAGTAGCCAAACTATCAAAATCTGGACAAGTATTAAAACCAGCAATACCTCCGAACTGACACAAGGTTTCTTGTTCACAATTGTAAACAATACCCATCGCATCGGCACAATCATAGCAATCTTCGACAAAAAATACAATTTCATTATTATAATCGTATTGTGTAATTCTATCTTTATTTTGAGACGATACAAAATAGTTTTTCGCATTTTCTAACCATTCAATATCTTCTAAAGGCTTATCTGTTTTGCAAATCTGTTCTATACCTGTATTGTCATCACAAGCCAAAAAGGAGATGCAAAACACAGCGATAAGTGATAATATTTGAATTGATTTTTCCATAATTTTATTTTAAGAGAAAGCCTTTTTAAAAAAATAAGTTCACCTTTTTAACTAAAATTCACCTTTTAAATGTGCTGAAGGACTTAATGTTACAAATTGACAAGTCTATGTTACACCTGTGACACGCTCTTAATTCTAATTTATACTTATTTGCACCACTATTTAACGACACTTTGTTATAATCAGATTAAATACTAATTATAAAGGCTGAGAATAGAGAAGTTTCTAGTTTTTTTTATGAAAAACGAAAATAGTTCTTTGACATTTTTTTATAAGTACAGTATCAGATTTCCTCATTCTTTCAAAGGTTAGAGTGATGAGGTATACTTAATAGTTACTGTTTATAAAGTCCAAAATTACTAAAGAACCTTTTTTAAATAGTGATCATTTAGAGAGTTTACAGTAATAATTTGAAAGGTTTCTAAGAAGCCATCAGGCAAATCCTGTTAATCTTATATAATAAAGGTATTCAATTTTATAGCGTGTCACAAAAATAGAATATGGCTACTTATAGACGGGAAAAATTTTAAAGAGTCAAAATTTAAAAAAGTAACATTAAATTAACATAGATAAATTATATCTTTATTTGGCATTAGTAATGTATTATTTTAAGCTAAATATAAGAATTTAATTTGCAAATAATTATATATTAGCTGATTATATTTGGAAAAAAATATAAATATTAATAGCTATATTTTTATATATATAGGTTTAATAATGTCACAAAATTTATTTTTTGTCATTTTATTATCGAAAATTATTTTTTTCCAAAAACTTTTATTTCTTTTGCAGCCTAGATATATATAATATAAATATATCAAGCTAGTTTACAATTAAAAACAAATCATATGAAACAGAATTATTTTTTACTACTCGTATTTAGTTTATTTACCATGAGTGTTTTCGCTCAAGATGATTTACCATTCGATGATTTACCACCAGCTCCAGAAGATGGTAAATGTTATGCGAAATGTAAAGTGCCAGATACTTATGCAACAGTTGAAATTCAGAAATTGCTAAAAGCTGGTACTACGAAATTTGTTAAAGCAAAAGCAGAATACACGACTGTATCGGAACGTGTTATGATCAAAGAAGCTAGTTTCAAGTACACTGTTAAACCAGCTACTTATCAAACAGTAGACAAAAGAGTTATGGTGAAGGCAGGTTACTGTACTCGCAAAGTAATTCCAGCGCAATACACTTACAATCAAACAGGTAAGCGTTTAGTTGAAACTGCATCAGGAAGATGGGTACGTAAGAAAAAAGGACCTGCTTGTTTCTCTGAAAATCCAGAAGATTGTTATATCATGTGTTGGGAAAAAACGCCTGCAAAATATGCTTATGACTCTGAACGTGTTTTAGTAAAAGGAGAAAGCGAAGAAAATACAGACGTTGCTGCTACTTACAAAACAATCAAAGTACAGGTAATTAACGAGCCTGCTCGTTATGAAAGAGTTGAAATACCTGCTGTTTATAAAAACATGAACATACAAGTATTAGTTAATCAAGGTTGTATTGAAGATACTTACACTACAACTCCTGATCAGTACAAAACGGTTACTGAAAAGAGATTAGTTAGTGGCGGTGGATACACTGGTTGGGTAGAAATTCTTTGTGCTGCTAAAACAACTGATAACGTTATCAAATCAGTTCAACAGAGATTGAATGACTTAGGTTACAATGTTGGTTCTGCTGACGGTATCTTAGGTACAATCACTCGTGGTCAACTTGCTAAATACCAGAAAGATAATAATCTTCCTGTTGGAAACTTGAACATCGAAACTTTAAAAGCTTTAGGTGTAGAATCTAACTAAGAGAATTTTTCTCTTAGTAGTTAAGTAAGAGGACAGAGGTTAGACTTCATTCGCTGAGAGAAGTCAGACAAAAAATCTACTGACTATCAATTGTTTACAAAGCAAAGCAATACGTGAAAACTTTTGTCCAAGTACTTAAATAAAAAAGTCCTATTTGCATATGCAGATAGGACTTTTTTATGTTTTGAATCAAGTTCTGTGCAACAGAAGAATTCAGATTAGGAATTGGCTGTGATAAGGAGATTTACGATTATAAATAATCTGTAGTCAAATAGCTGCAAAATATACTGCCACTGAAATACGGTCAACAACTTATGCAATGATCCAAAATTCAATTGAACATTAATCTCCTTTGCCCCAAAGTTCCAACAAGTCATTATTGCGAACAACAAGGATTTTAGTTTCTCCTTTGATAATAATTTTCTTTAATTGCTTGACTTCCTTTGGTAAGTATAAGCCACTTTCTGAAGGCGTGATGATTTTAAAATTACCTTTACTATCGGTAGAAAAAATCAAACCGACATTGCCATCTTGACGAGGTGTTTCTACTTCGGTATTCAACAAATTACCCGCAGAAATGATAGTATTTTGTTTATTATCATTAATCACTAACCAATCATTGATAGACGAAACTTGCGCCAAACGAGGTAAAGCATGTTTCTTAAAAGAACCTTTACCAGTGTTTTCTATCCAAGAATTTTCAAAACAATAGGCATCAAGGTTTAAAGCCTGTTTAAGGTTTTCTTCGCCATAGACTTCAAAAACATCCGCTTGTGCAAACAAATCATAAGTTGGGAATTTGTCTTGAATATCTGGAATTTGTTGAGAAGAACAACTGCGACCACGAACAGGGTATTTTTTACCAAAATTGTAATAACTCAATACGATATCAAACGAACCATTCTCATCAAAATCATCATAGTGAACAGAAAATGGTTCTTGTGTTGACGCTTTGTATTTACTATTCAAACCAAGATTTCCAAGTAAATAATCTTCGTCACCATCGTTATCTAAGTCAATTGCTTCTACGCTGTACCACCAGCCGTTAGATGCTGCAACAGGAGTCTGCTTAGTGAATTGTCCTTTTTGGTTTTCAAATATGGTGATTGGCATCCATTCACCTGTGATAACCAAATCCATGTCTCTATCTTTGTCATAATCTGTCCAAATCGCATCTGTTACCATTCCTAGCTTGCTCATTTCAGGCGCATTCGTTTTGGTAACATCTTCAAATTGCAAACGCTTCGTTTCTTTTAGCATATTTTTCAACAAATAACTATTCGCAGGAGAAGGATACGCACCAGGCACTTGTCGTCCGCCAATGAATAAATCCATGTCTCCATCCTTGTCATAATCAAAAGGACGAACCACACTTCCACTTTCAAAAAATACTGGCAAAGCATCGGACAAAGTCCAGCTTCCATTATCATTGATATATAACCTATCCATGAAAGTAGAATCGTAAGCTGTTGATTCGTTTCCACCGCTGACGACATATAAATCCATGTCTCCATCGTTGTCCGCATCAAAAAATGCAGCATCTACATCTTCGTAACCTTTATCATTAATAAAAATCGGATTGGTCGATAAAGACATTTTACCACCTTCACTTTGCATCATCATAATGGATGGAAAACCTTTTGCACCACCAAAAAACAAATCTTCTAAACCATCTGAATTAATATCCGCAACGGCTAACGCTGGCCCAATTTGTGACATTTTGTGTGGTAATAAAATTTCCCTTTCGTAATCATCAAATTTATTCTCAACGTGTTTCCACTTTGGTAAATAAGTAGAAGATTCGTTTTTATAAGCGTAATTTTTAAGACCTTCTGTATTACTGTAGTCTTCTGATTTGTTGACTTTTAAGGTTTGATTGATTTTTACATCTTTCATATTGGTCACTGTTCCGTCCGACCATTTAATAGTTAAACTTTCCAAATTTTTTGCACTTGGAAAACCAAAATGAATAACGCTACTTTCACTCGAAGAATAAAAGCCTCTAGCCGTGGTAGTTTCAAAAAATTGTTTTTTACCATTTTGAATTACTTCAATTCTTGAACCAATTCCGACATGTTTTTTACCAGCGTGATGCGGTTCAATTCTTAGGTAATTACCTGTTGTTTCATTCTTATAAATCCATGCTTCGCTGTTTAGGTTATTAATAATTAAATCCAAATCGCCATCCAAATCTAAATCTGCATAAGCAGCACCTGTTGAGAAACCTTTATCCGCAACACCAATTTCACTGGCTTTGTTTTCGAATCTCAACTGTTCGCTTCCTTGATTCTCAAAGTAGTAATTTGCCAATGGTTGACTTGGAAACAAATCCAACGCCACTTGATAATCAATCAAATCCCACATTTGAACATTAGTACTATCAGGATTTTCATTTTGATATTTAAGAACGGCTGCTTCGTAATAATTTTTCAATTGGTCAACGGCGTCGGTATTTCTTAAATCACGGACTAAGCCATTTGTACAAAATAAATCCTTATCGCCATCATTATCAAAATCGGCAATTAACGGTGTCCAACTCCAATCAGAATAAGCAACGCCAGCCATTTGAGCAATATCACTAAAATGAACTAAACCACCCGCATCCATACCACGGTTGAGTTGAAGCGAGTTGAACATATATTGAAAATGTCCGCCTTCTTTCACCGTTTCCCAAAATGACTCGGGATCCATTCCGCCCATATTGGCTTTCAAACGGTAATTATCCTCTGCAACCATATCAACTACAGAAATATCTAACCAACCGTCATTATTAATATCAGCCGCATCGGTTCCCATGCTAAAGAATGAAGTATGTCCCATGCTTTCATTCAATGTATTTTTGAATCGCCCATCTTTTTGATTGATATAAAGGAAATCAGGTGAATTGTAATCATTGGAAACATACAAATCTATCCAACCATCATTATTGAAGTCAGCAGCACTTACGCTCAATCCATAGCCTTTCGCACTAACTCCAGCAAATATTGAAACATCAATAAATTCGCCTCCTAAGTTTTGAAAAAGCTGACAAGAGAACTGTTCGCTGCGCCAGTCGTAGCCTTTTAACGGAGAAAAAATACCTGGATTTGGCGGTTGATTAACTAAAAATAAATCAAGGTCGCCGTCTTTGTCATAATCCAAAAATGTAGCTTGCTGACTACGCTGAGTACTTGCGATGCCCCATTTTTGCGCCACTTCTGTGAATGTCCCGTTTCCATTATTTAAGTAAAATTCATTTGCACGAAGCGAATCACTTTCTTCGTAAATAGATTTACAAACATAAATATCTAACCAACCATCGCCATTGACGTCCGCCATGACAACGCCCGTTGACCATTTATCAGATTGAATAATGCCGCTTTGAGTGGTCGCATCTTTAAACTTTAAATTACCTTGATTGAGGTATAATTTATCGTTGACTTGATTGCCCGCAAAGAAAATATCTGGCAAGCCATCATTATTGATATCTCCAACGGCTACGCCTCCGCCAGAATAGAAATTGTCGTACAAAAGGGAACCTTCTTCCTCAGTTTCAATCAATTGATTGGAGAAATCAACACCTGTTTGCTCTATATTTAGTTTCGTGAAAGTCATTTGTTGACTATTAGCCGGAAAATAACAAAATACTAAACTGAAAATTATGAAAACCCTTTTAATCACTTTAATTTCGATTATGGTAGAAGTAGATTTTATCATCTGTTTTTTTTATAAAAAATTAAACTAGTGCAACCTTATCCTCGTTTATAGTATTATCTGAGAAATTAGATAGTAGAAGCTGTTTAAAACTCATTCATTCTCGAATGAAGTCTTTGATTATGGCTTCTTAATATAAAAGACAGGTAATAATAAATTGTACTATTATATAACATCCAATTTGTAAAATTAGAAATTATGAAACATGTTACGTTATTTATCTTCGGTATATTCTTGTCATTTTTTGCATTTGCACAAGATGAAATCCATAATCTTATAGGTAATGATGATTATTTGCAAGAAAAGAATATCAATTATTTCTCAGATGCTTCTTCGCCAGGGCGTTTGTACACTTTTCAACCGAGAAATCAAGAAATCGGAGGAAGTCCATATTTGGTTGACGGTCAAGTTTCCGGTAAGTTATTTACTGCGGATAGTATTTTAGTGAATAACATGTTATTCAAGTATAATTCACACGATGATTGTGTTGAAATTATTACGAAAGGAAAACGTACGAACCTGTTTGCACATAAAATCAAAGGTTTTAGTTTTTATGATGTAGAACTTGCGAAAACTAGAGTTTTTGTTAATGGTTTTAAAAACTATACAGATAATCTTTCTCCATTGACTTATTATGAAGTACTATACAGCGGAGATGTGAAATTATTGATAAATCATGATAAGCCTGTTATCAAAATTCCTAGCAAAATTAGCACACCGGGCATTAATTCAAACACAGCGACTAAGCAATATTCTTATAGCAAGCATATTTATATTCAAGATGGTGACCGTTTTATTCCTATCCGATTTAATCGTGGTAGTATCATGGAAAGTATCGGAAATGGAGATATTAGAAAGTTCCTAAAAGACAATAAAAACAGATGTAGAACAACAGCAGACGTGATTGAAGTGCTTAAGTTTTATGAGAAATTGAAAGAAGTAGAAGGTGAGTAAATTTAATCCTGAGGTTTCGGATTAGCGTTAAGTAGATTTATAATTAACTGGATTTCAATGTTTTAAATCTATTGCCATCCCGCCACTCAGGATGGCAATAGATATAAAAACTCCAAATTAGGGATTTCTGCTAAAAAATAAATAACTGTCAGTAATTTACGAATTGAAGTACTAGTGCGAACGAGCAGGATGCACGTTAATATTATAAAAGATGCAGAGATGTGTGATTCCTAATGTACGAAGAATAATGTTTAATAAACTATTAACAGAAGGTACGAATAGTTCGTTTTACGACTGTCAGTCAGTCTTCGGGTTTACGTAAAAGTAATAACTAGCAACAATTTACAAAATAACGAACTAGCTGCTAGTTCCCAAAAACAACGAACTAGCAGCCGTAAGACGGACTGCTAGTCGGTTTTTTAATTCCTAATTCCTAATTCGTAATTAGAACGCTAGTGATTGCATCCAATTGGTGAACCGTCTGGTAATTTTGGTGCTTTTGGAATTTTAATTTCCGTTGGGTTGTCTTTGAAACGTTCGATTTCCCATTGTATCATTTTGTAAAATGCCAAGTTCATTGTGTCTAATCGTTTGCTGTTTATTTTTTGTTTAATACTATTTGCCAAATTATCTAATCGGTCAATTGCGATGGCTTGCGCTTGCTTATTAGTATTTTTATTCATCGCCAAACGCATCAATTCTTGCACCAAAACATATTGAACCACTCGGTTGATTTCCTGTTC